>NZ_JACSQR010000042.1:0-20521 GCF_014836505.1 Psychrobacter communis | reverse complement strand
GGTTAGCCAGGTTTGTTATATGTAAATCCACATATAAGTTACTCCGGTTCTCCCTAATGAGGTGCGTATTATAGACGGTTTGGACTGGGTGTCAACCGATTTTTGATAGATTTCTTAATTAATTTTAGAAGATGGTAAATAAACCATATTTTTCAATAGCTTAGTAAAAAAAAGATATTAAACCAAAGAGGATTATTCTCTAGACATGTCTTAATGTTTAATTATTATTTGCTACGAAGCTTATTAGTAAGCTCAATTGGACATTTATAAACCATGCATTATATTACTGGGCTTATATAGGTATATATTCAACACTATTGATATTGACATTAAGCGTACCTATATAGGGAAGCTTACCGCGCCGCAGCTGTCTAGTGTTAATAGGCAGCGTTTGCTATAATAGCGGCTTTTATGACATTACTGCATGGCACTCCTAATTATTTTTATTAACAAGCAACTTATTCTATATTATATTATAGCGATTTGATGAACAGTTATTAAATGGCTACTTAATTAGCATAATATATAAGATAAATTTTAGCGCAGTGTTTGTGGTTAATGCCCATTTCTTACAACATATCCGACATATTATAGCGGTTAGATATAATTGACGTGGTCTTACGGTTATATGATTGATGGTTGCAATCATCACTGCCAACGGACCCAAAAAGGTGAATAGATTATGGTAGCGATTACTTTACCTGATGGTAGCGTAAAAAACTTTGAAGGCAATACAACGGTCATGGAAGTGGCGCAAAGTATTGGAGCGGGCTTGGCGAAGGCGACGGTCGCGGGACGCGTTGATGGCCATTTAGTAGATGCCCACGACCCTATCGTTGCCGATGCAAAAGTTGAAATCGTGACGCCAAAAGACGCTGACGGCGTCGATATCATTCGCCACTCATGTGCCCACTTGTTAGGTCATGCGGTAAAACAGCTTTATCCTGACGTAAAAATGGTCATCGGTCCTGTTATCGAAGATGGCTTTTATTATGACATCTATAGTGAGACGCCATTTACGCCTGAGCACATGGAAAAAATTGAAAAACGCATGATGGAGCTGATTAAGCAAGATTATGACGTCATCAAAAAAATGACCCCTCGCGATGAAGTGATTAAGATTTTTGAAGAACGCGGCGAAGATTATAAGCTGAAATTGATTAATGACATGCCGGGTGAAGAAGCCTTTGGTCTATATCATCATCAAGAATATGTCGATATGTGCCGTGGTCCACACGTGCCAAATACGCGCTTCTTAAAAGTATTTAAACTGACCAAAATGTCAGGCGCTTATTGGCGCGGTGATGCTAAGAACGAACAGCTACAACGTATCTATGGTACGGCGTGGGCAGATAAAAAAGATTTAAAAGCCTATATCCAACGTATTGAAGAGGCAGAAAAACGTGACCATCGTAAGATTGGTAAAGCGTTAAATCTGTTTCATATGCAAGAGCAAGCGCCGGGCATGGTGTTTTGGCATGCCAATGGTTGGACGATTTATCAAGTACTTGAGCAATATATGCGTAAAGTGCAGCATGACCATGGTTATGAGGAAATCAAAACGCCGCAAATCGTCGATCGCAGCTTGTGGGAACGTTCAGGCCATTGGGGCAACTATGCCACCAATATGTTTACCACTTCGAGCGAAAACCGTGATTATGCAGTAAAACCAATGAACTGCCCGTGTCACGTGCAAGTATTTAACCAAGGCTTAAAGTCTTACCGTGAGCTGCCGCTACGTATGGCGGAGTTTGGCTCGTGCCATCGTAACGAACCATCTGGTTCATTGCATGGTTTGATGCGTGTACGTGGTTTCACGCAAGATGATGCGCATATATTTTGTACGCAAGCGCAAATTCAGCAAGAAGTCGCGGATTTTATTAAGCTTACCCTTGCGGTGTATGAAGACTTTGGTTTTGATAATATCATTATGAAGCTCTCAACCCGTCCTGAAAAACGCGTTGGTAGCGATGAATCATGGGATTTTGCCGAAAAAGCCTTGGCAGATGCCCTAGATAGCTCAGGTCTTGATTGGGAATATCTACCGGGTGAAGGCGCATTTTATGGTCCGAAGATTGAGTTTAGTCTAAAGGATTCATTGGGTCGCGTGTGGCAATGCGGTACGATTCAGGTTGATCCAAATATGCCTGAGCGCCTTGATGCTGAATTTGTCAATGAGCAAAATGAGCGCGAAACCCCAATTATGCTGCACCGTGCAATCTTAGGCTCGTTTGAGCGCTTCATTGGTATTTTGATTGAAAACTACGCCGGTTGGATGCCTGTATGGCTTGCGCCGCAACAAGTAGCGGTGATGAATATCACTGATAAACAAGCCGATGCTTGTGAAAATGTGGTTCGTGAGCTGAAAAATGCAGGTTTGCGAGCGACGAGTGACTTGCGTAACGAAAAGATTGGATTTAAGATACGAGAGAAAACATTAGAACGCGTTCCCTATATGCTAGTATTAGGGGATAAAGAGGTCGAAACGGGCAGTGTCAACGTCCGAACTCGTGAAGGTGAAAACCTCGGCGTCATGAGTGTTGCAGAATTTATTAGCTTAGTACAGACTGCTGTCAGCAAAAAAGGCCGACAGACCCCAAAAACAGATGAGGAGTAATACCTATTAAACAGTCAAACCGTTTGAACATCAACGAAGATATCAATGCTAAAGAAGTCCGTTTGGTTAAAGAAGATGGCGAGCAAATGGGCGTGGTCGATATCGAAACCGCGATGAAAGCGGCGCGTGATGAAAACCTAGATTTGGTCGAATTGGTTCCTGAAGCCAAGCCGCCAGTATGCAAAATCATGGATTATAAACATTTCCTCTATGATCAAAAGCAGAAAGCGAAAGAAGCGAAGAAGAACCAAAAACAGACCCAGCTCAAAGAGATGAAGCTACGTCCTAGTACTGAAGAGGCGGATTATCAAGTTAAGCTGAAAAAAATCGTCAGCTTCTTGGAAAACCAAGATAAAGTTAAAATCAGTATCCGTTTCCGTGGTCGCGAAATGGCGCATCAAGAGATTGGACGCAAACAACTTGATCGTATCATTGAAGATACCGCTGATATCTCAAACGTCGAACAGTATCCTAAGATGGAAGGCCGTCAAATGGGTATGCTGCTTGGGCCTACTAAGAAAAAATAATCCACAGGTGGATTATAGCGAGTAGTGGCTGTAAATCGATGTGATGGTTAGTTGATATAATCAATTAACTAACACAGACAGCTCGTTATTATAGACAGTTATACTCTTAACCATCAATATACTCCGGGATATTGATGGTTTTTTCATATTTATTGCTGAATACGCGCATTAAATATAAAAAAGCTAAGTACGATAAGCCAAATTCCTCTATAAACGCTTTATCAACCTCAGTTTACAAAACCCATCTTCTCAACCTTTTCATTACCAGTTAATCTAAAGGTTATCTCATCACACATATCTCATTCGAATAAAAATTATTGGGTAATAAAAACAATTGAAACCACGACTATAAAAGTGCTAAGCGAAAACTGTTATTCATTAACAATGAATAGTTAATGACAATTAATAGTCAATAAATAGTGTCATTGATAAATAACGTCGTCGGTAAAGAATTCCATTTTTAGATATTATAGGAAATTTTATGCAAGAATTGACCCCACCTGAAAACGCCTCAACGCCTAGCATCACCTTAACTGCTCCTGAACCGGTGAAAGAGATTCAAAAAAGCGAAGCGGATCAAATGGTGAAACTGGACGAAAGCCACATCCCTGAACTTGATGCTAAGGTCGATGCCTTTGTCGATCACGTGATTAACAACTCAGTACACAGCGCTGAGTTTCAACAAAACGTCCAATCTATCCATAATTTGGGCAATAAAGAAATTCGTGAGTCGGCGCAAGTGTCGAACCGTATGCTCGATTTGCCAGCAAAAAGTCTCAATGATAGCTTGTTTGATAACTCACCTATTGCCAAATCATTGACTGAGCTGCGCGGTATTGTTGAAGATTTGGATCCGAGCAAAAAAGAGCTGACCAGCTCACGCAAGCTCTTCGGTCTGATTCCATTTGGTAACAAAGTGCAAGATTATTTCCGTCAATACGAATCAGCGCAATCACATATCAACGCTGTAGTGACTAGCCTCTATAACGGTAAAGACGAGCTGCTCAAAGACAATGCTATGATTGAGCAAGAAAAAGTCAATATGTGGGAGCTGATGCAATCGATTCGCCAATATATTTATGTGGGTAAAAAAATCGATGAGCAGCTTGAACAAAAGGTTTATGCCGTTGAAGCTACTGACCCCGAAAAAGCGCGTATTATTAAAGAAGAAATGCTGTTTTATGTACGGCAAAAAAATACTGACTTTTTAACGCAATTGGCGGTAAACGTACAAGGCTACTTGGCTCTTGATACCATTCGCAAAAACAACCTAGAGCTGATTAAAGGTGTGGATCGCGCGACGACGACGACTATCTCGGCGTTACGTACCGCAGTGGTGGTTGCTCAGGCGATGACCAATCAAAAACTGGTACTCGATCAAATCACCGCGTTAAATAAAACCACCAGCAGCTTGATTGAATCGACCTCTGCGATGCTCAAACGTCAGTCACTTGAAATTCACGAGCAGGCAACCAGTAGCACGATTGAGCTTGATAAACTCCAAAACGCCTTCAATAACGTCTATGAGACGATGGATATGATTAGCAATTATAAAATCGAGGCGCTAGAGAATATGAAACAAACGGTCAATACTCTGACAGCCGAGGTTGATAAAGCACAGAAATATCTCGATAAGTCGAATCAAACGACTGTCCTTGAAGTGTCGAAAGAGTTAAATACTAAAAAGATAACCAATCAATCAAATACGGTCGATATTGATATTTGATTGAGCTCGCATGTCGAAGGCTCTTATCGATACAAGCTAGCAGCTACTTGCTATCTGATACACATAAGACAATTGACCGAAGATATTGCAGCGTCGTTCGTGTTAAGATAGCACTTATTAATAATTTTAAAAAATAGATACGGTAATTTATGAGTTGGAATGATCCAAACGCCTCGAGTGAGGCACAAAAATACGTCAATCCTATTCCTAGTCGCGAACTGATACTCAGTACGATTAATGAATACGGTGAAGTCACGCATCAACAATTGGCAAAAGCCTTTAATATTGATGACCCTGACCAATTTGACGCTTTAGGCAATCGTCTAAAGGCAATGGCACGCGATGGGCAAGTAAACCGCGACGGGCGTCCTTATCGCTATCGTACTGTAACCGAACACGATATCGTCACTGGCACCGTGTCAGCTCACCCTAAAGGCTTTGGCTTCGTAATATTGAGTGATATGCCTGATTTGTTCTTGCATGAAAAGCAAATGCGCTGGGTATTTAATGGCGATACCGTACAAGCGGTTGGTACCTCTACAGATAATCGTGGCCGTACCGAAGGGCGTATTGTCGATATCGTTGAGCGTCGCCAAAACAATTTTATTGGTACATTGGCGCACGATGAAGAAGGTTATTGCGTTGAGCTTGGTAGCCCAAATAACCATCAACCGATTACCGTCACTGAAGAAAATGTGCAAGCGTTAGATGCCAAACAAGGTGCGCCAGTCAAAGTCGATATTATCGATTGGCCAAACCAACACGAATTTGCCACCGGTAAAATCACTGAAGTGCTATCTGATGATAATGACCGTGAATTGATTATTGAGACGACCCTGCTCAACTATGATATCCCGTCAGACTTTAGCGAAGCGGCATTACAGCAGGCCAATAGCTATCAAGAGCCGACTGAAAAAGACTTGAAAGGTCGGACAGACTTACGTGATTTACCCTTGATTACTATTGACGGTGAAGACGCGCGCGACTTTGATGACGCAGTATTCGCCGAAAAACGCTCGGGCGGTAACTATCGGGTGCTGGTGGCGATTGCTGATGTAAGCTATTACGTCACGCCAAACTCGCCACTTGATAAAGATGCTTACGAGCGCGGCACGTCAGTGTATTTCCCGCATCGCGTGATTCCGATGCTGCCAGAAGTCCTGTCTAATGGTCTATGCTCATTGAATCCTAACCTTGACCGTCTCTGTATGGTTGCCGATATCAAGATATCGCGTGCTGGTAAAGTCACAGGCTACGAGTTTTATCCGGGTGTGATGCACTCGCAAGCGCGTCTGACCTATAATCAAGTGAATGCTTACCTTGCCAATCCAAAAGATAAGAGCGTTCCTGAATCATTAACGGGCAATAAAGACGTTAAAAAATCGGTCGATACCTTACATCAATTGTATGAGCTGCTGCTAAAAAAACGTGAAGAACGCCATGCCATGGAGTTTGAAACGGTCGAAACGTATATTAAGTTTAATGAAAAAGGTGGCATCGAAGCGATTTTACCGCGTACGCGCGGCGATGCGCAAAAGCTTATCGAAGAATGTATGCTGCTTGCCAATACCTGTGCAGCAAACTTTGCCCTAAAACATGAGTTGCCTGTCTTATATCGTAACCACGATAAGCCTGATAGCGAAAAGTCAATGCGCATTCATGAATATGCCAAAAACTTTGGCTTAAGCTTTCCAGAAGAAAGCCCAACGCAAGCAGATTATCAGCGGATTATCGAAGCGACTAAAGACCGTCCTGACGCGATTAGCATCCACAGCATGCTGCTACGCTCGATGATGCAAGCGAACTATGCACCTGACAACATCGGGCACTTTGGTTTGGCTTATGATGAATATAGCCACTTTACCTCGCCGATTCGCCGCTATCCTGATTTAATGCTGCATCGCGCGATTAAAGCGAAAGTGACTAATAGCCAGCAGCCAGTAATGGATTTCTCGCTTGAAGAGGCTGGCACGCAAACCTCAGATACCGAGCGCCGCGCCGAAAAAGCATCGCGTTACGTGGAATCTTGGCTCAAATGTCATTATATGAAAGATCATGTCGGCGAAGAGTTCGATGGTGTAGTAACGACTGTGACGAGCTTCGGTTTATTTGTGACTTTGACCGACTTATATATCGATGGTCTCGTGCACATCTCCAACGTTGGCGACGACTTCTTTGTCTATGATGAGCAGCAACAGCAGCTTATCGGTAAAGACAGAGGCACGGTATTTGGGCTTGGCGACTTGGTTCGCGTAAAAGTAGCGGGCGTTAATATGGACCTGCTACAAATCGACTTTGATCTTAAAGCTAAGCTACAAGCAAGCCAAATGAATCAAACCAAACGTGATCAGCCAAAGAACAATTCGGCTGGTAAGAGCTCTGCTAACAAAACTTCGGCCAATAAAACCCCTTCTAAAAGAAGCAGCAGCCGTGGTAAAGGCACCAGCAAAAAAAGCTAACGCTGCCTAAATGTTAAGATTAAAAAAAAGACTAACGCTATCGTTAGTCTTTTTTTTGCTCATTAAAGGGTGATTAATTAGATGCTGTTATTAATATGCTGCTTATTTCAGCCTTAAAATTCTAAACAATAATAACTCCAAGGTTTAAAGCTCCTATTGCGTATTAGCGATTTGCTCACTACGTTGTTGACTGACCTGCTCCGCTTGTTCTATCTGCGTGCTTGCTTTATCAAGAATAGCTTTTGGCTGCTGCCCTAATGGCTGACTTACGATATCTGATGTCTTGCTGTCAGTTATAACTATGTCTGTGTTTTCTGTTTCACTGCTAGCGGCTAACGCTTCTCTATTTTTTTCACGTTGACTGCCGCTGATCATATTAAACCCTGCGAGAATAACGATACCAGCCAAAGCAAAAATAATCAGATGTTTGATTTGCATAAAAAATATCTCGTCTATGTCGATAAAAGGTAGATAGACATTTCATTGCATTTTTTATGCCGACTTTTATAGTTAGTAATCACCTTTTAATAGGTAATCTTCAACGCCACTCTTGTGGGCTATTCTTGCGGACTATTGTTACTTAGTAAGTCGGTTTCATCTGAATTTTCGGCAATTTCTTGCTCAACTTTTTCCATTAGTTTCTGGTCAGGACGCGCATCGAGTACTTCGTCGGCATTGCGACCTTGTAAGATATGCTTGGCTCGCGCCTTTGCTTGTTTCTTATCTTTATTTTCAATGCTAGTGCCAGTGGGAGAAGATTCATCAGACGCTTTATCAGTTGCAGAAATGTGCGGCATTACCGTCGTTTCCGCTGGGGATTTATCGTTCGTTTGACTGCTTTGGAAATGCTCAAAGGCTTTTTCTAGCTTATGGTTAAAGCGCAACTGATAAATGGGCTCGGGTAAAGTAAAACCTTCATCTTCTAAGGCATGCTTAGTTTCCCGAATGGCGATACTGCGGGCTTTGGAGAAATCTGCCTCCAATTGATTGACCCATACTTGGAACTGTAAAACGATGTTTGATTCGCCGACTTCTTTGATAACCGCCGTGACTTTTGGCTTATCTAAGGCAAATCCCAACTGACAGATGGCATCGATACCTACCTTGATCGCAGCAAGCGGATCGTCGTTGGCATCAACCCCGAGCTCAAAGGTAAAACGGCGCTCGGGGTTTTTGGTGTAATTTAAAATTGTTGCTTTAAAGACTTCAGCGTTAGGAATACGTAACTGATTGCCGTCTAAGGTCATTAAAATCGTGGCGCGTGAGGTTAGGCGCACCACGATGCCTTCTTGATTGTTAATCAAAATATGGTCGCGGGCGCGAAACGGTTGGCGGATACTGAGCATGAGCGAGGCAATATAGTTCTCAATGGTGTCTTTGACGGCAAAACCAACGGCGATACCAATAACACCTGCGCCGCCAAGCAGCGTGCCCAAGATAGTCTCAGCACCAATCAAACTTAACGCTAAGATAAGACCGAAAATGATAAAGATGACTTTAACGGTTTGGGCAAGTAACTCTGCGACAAAGGGATTTGGCGTAAGACGTTGCCACATTTTTTGTCGATTGGATAACCAACTGCCAAACCACGTCACTAAGGCAAATAAAACAATCCCTACGAGTAGTAGCGGCAACGCTTTGACTAGGTTTTTGGTTTGCGCTTTGAGACTCTGATAAACAGTCGAGACATTATCCTGCACATCAAGGGTGCGATTGATTCTATCTTCTACCGTCACCACGTCGGTTAAGCGATTGGTCAGATTAATCGCTTGCTGGGCTTTTTTCTCGTTAGGCGTCTCACCGGTTAAGGTTACAACCCCTTGGTTGACGCTGACACTTACTGCTTGCAAGCCGTCAATTTCTGAAAAAATGCCACTGATACGTTGCTGGATATCATTGTCTTTTAACGGCGTTGGCGTGGTTTCGATTTGGGCATTATTAGTACTTTCACCGCTGATAACTGGCGGTTTTTCAACTGGCGCGGGCGCAGTGTCAGAAGTACTTGGCGTAGCAGGGGTAATAGTGATGGCACTATTTAGACTATTATTTGGCTCATTGGCAGGTGGGGCGTTTATAGCTGGGGCGTTAGGCGTCTGAGCGCTGGTCCCACTGTCAGCTGTACTATCTTCAGTAGCCTCATTATTGAGTATAATACTCTCACTTGTGCTGCTGTCTGTAGCCGCATAAGTTGGCATGCTTAAAAGAACACTTAAAAAGATACTTAATAGCAATAACAGCTGAGCGTAGACGTTTATCGTTATACGCGACTGGCGCTGGCTTAACCTGTGTAGCCTACGTAATTGAGGCTGGTCAACATACGCTGCCATAAGTATCCCTTTATTATTCTAGCTTTATATCACATTTCCAATAACGCTCTCTGGACATGGCGACTAAAAACTATTTACCATCTAGATAAAGCTGCGCCTCACCCAAGTCTAAGGTGCCTTCGTAAATCGCGCGGCCAGTGATAATCCCTTCGATACAGTCACCATAAGGTTTTAGCAATTCAATGTCTTTCATATCGGTGACGCCGCCTGACGCAATCACCGGCAAGCCGCCTTCACGCGCTAAATTAACCGTTTGCTCGACATTGACGCCTTGCATCATGCCATCACGAGCGATATCGGTATAAACGATTGACGATACGCCAACATCAGCAAAACGCTTGGCAAGCTCGGTAGCTTTGGTATCGGTCACGTTTGCCCAACCGTGCGTGGCAACCATGCCATCTTTGGCATCGATACCGACAATAATGTGTCCAGCAAACTCGCGGCAGGCTTCGGTCACAAAGTCAGGATCTTCCACAGCTTTGGTACCAATAATAATGTAGGTCAAACCTGCGCTAATATACTGCTCGATGGTTTTCATATTGCGCACACCGCCGCCCAATTGAATCGGCAGCTTGGGGAAAGCTTTGGCAATGTCGTTGACCACTTGTTTGTGTACTGGGATGCCATCAAATGCGCCATTTAAATCGACCAAATGTAAGCGACGCGCGCCCTCATTGACCCAACGCGCCGCCATAGCGACTGGATCATCAGAAAATACCGTATCGTCTTCCATACGACCTTGTTTTAAACGCACACATTTACCATCTTTTAAATCGATAGCGGGGATAATGACAGGGACAGCACACATACAGCATTCCTTATAAAGCGATATCAGCGATTAAAAATAGTTGAATAATAACAATATGAATAAGAAAAATTCAAAAGTAAAAAAAGTATCCAAGCCCATTAAAGGACGACTACGTAAAATTTATTTAGCATAGCAAATTAAAAGCAGCTATTAGGGAAAATTGATTAAATATTAAAAATGGCAGTGGTAAATGAGAATACGAATTAAAGTTTGGTTAAAAAATGATAAAGAACCCATCACCGTAATCACAATCATAACCATAAGTTTTAGCTGAAGGAATCACTCGTAACATTAGGTAAATTCATTTACCAACTGGCAATTTTAGGTCAGTTTAGCGTATAATCCTAGGTAAATTTGTATTTGTATGATAAAACCTAATCGTCTGCTACCTATTGACGATTGCAATCAGCATAAGGTAAATATGAGCACCCCATTAGCACTAAATTAATGCTGAGCTTATCAAGACATTGAGTTTACCCTGTAATCATAGGTCATTAACCAGCACTTAGATAGCTTTCACAAAGACAGCTTTCATAAAGTATGAACAAATCACTGATGCCTCATTTATATTCACTCGTATGAATAGCGCTGCGTAAATTTTAATAACCCTATGATTCCTGATACGACAAATTTTAAGATTTTAATAAATCGTATGGTAAAACTGTATTTTATCTACTGTCATCCTCGTTGAGGACGCGGTTAGATTTATGAGTTTTACGATACACCTTGGTAGCCAGTCGTCACTTTGGTCATTCGAATAAGACATTAACGTGTTGTTAAGGAGTCTAAGGTCAGCGTTAATACTCTTACTTGTAGTTATGATGATGTGTTATGTCTAGAGCACTTTTTTACGCCCTTTTTTGGGAGTGATAAAGCACTTTATTGATGACGCTGTTATCCATGCTGCCGATATACCAAACAGGACGTCTGGTATCGTTTTAGACTATGGACTAAGTTTTCGCTTATGATTACCATCAAGAAAGGTTTGGATTTACCCATCACTGGTGAACCCTCCCGCGAGATATCTGAGCACAGACCCGCCTATGTAGCACTCGTTGGCTATGATTATGTGGGCATGAAGCCCACAATGAATGTCAAAGAAGGCGACATCGTAGCTAAAGGTCAGCCCGTTTTTGAAGACAAAAAACGGGTCGGCGTTATCTACACTGCCCCTGCTGCTGGTAAGGTCGTCGCCGTTAATCGCGGTGAGCGTCGTGTTTTTGAAAGTCTTGTGATTGCGGTCGACCCAAACGGTGAAGAAGTAGAATTTCAGCGCTACGACTCCCAGCAACTTGCTGACCTAGATTCTGAAGTCGTTGAAACCCAACTGCTTGCCTCTGGTGAATGGACCGCTTTTCGTACGCGTCCTTATAGCCGCTCCCCCGATATTGGTGCCCGTCCGCACGCTATCTTTGTCACCGCTATGGATACCAATCCATTAGCGCTTGACCCGATGTTGCTGATTAATGAGCAGCTTCAAGCGTTCAATGACGGACTTGCTGTATTATCAACCCTCAGCCCCAAGACCTTTGTCTGCCATCACGGCGATGCCCAGTTGACGCCAGTTGCCAAAACGGCTGCTAATAATGTCACTGAGTATCATAGCTTTGCTGGCAAACACCCTGCTGGTCTGGCTGGCACGCACATTCACTTTTTGCATCCTATCATGCGCGGCGTGACCGTGTGGACGATTGGTTACCAAGACGTGATTGCCATTGGTAAGTTGTTTACTACTGGTCGTTTATATACGCGCCGTATGCTTAGCCTCGCTGGCCCTGCGGTTAAAAACCCGCATTTGGTGGTCACCGAGCGCGGTGCAGATATCGCAGCATTGACCAAAGGTGAGCTTACAGCTGGCGAGAACCGTATCATCTCGGGTTCTGTGCTTTCAGGTCGCAAAGTGTTTGGCAATACCAATTATCTTGGTCGCTTTCATAATCAAATCAGCGCGCTAACCGAAGGTCGTGAACGTCCAGCGTTTCACTTCTTTACCGCTGGTACCAATCGCTTCTCTAAATTGCCCATCTATATCTCGCAGTTTTTTGGTGGTAAAAAATATAGCTTTACCACTTCGAGCAATGGCTCGCCGCGGGCGATGGTGCCAATTGGTGTCTATGAAGAAGTCATGCCGCAAGACTATCTGCCAACGCAGCTACTGCGCGCTTTGATTGTCGAAGACATCGTTAGCGCTGTCGATTTGGGTGTACTTGAATTGGACGAAGAAGATTTGGCATTATGCACCTTTGTATCTCCTGGCAAATATGAATTCGGCGATATTTTGCGTGACAACTTAACGCGCATTGAGCTGGAGGGCTAACCACGATGAAATTTTTACACAATATGTTCGATCGTATGGAGCCGTCTTTCACCAAGGGTGGCAAACACGAAAAGTACTACGCCATCTTTGAGATGTTTGATACGTTTTTACGTCAACCAGGCTCAACGACATACGCATCCTCACACGTACGCGACGGTATCGACCTTAAGCGTATTATGATTACCGTTTGGTTATGTACCTTCCCTGCGATGTTTTGGGGTATGTACAATATCGGTCATCAAGCATTAACAGCGATTGCGCAGCTTGGCTTACAGCCTGAAGGCTGGCGTACCGTTATCACCAGTATGGCGGGCTACAATCCAGACAGTATCTGGGCAAGCTTTGTCTACGGAGCCATGCAGTTCTTACCGATTTATATCGTCACCTTTGCGGTTGGTATTCTCTGTGAGATTATCTTTGCTGTCGTGCGCGGGCATGAAGTTAACGAAGGTTTCTTTGTGACTTCTGTGCTATTTGCGCTGTGTCTCCCACCAGATATTCCTTTATGGCAAGTTGCCTTAGGTATTATTTTTGGTGTGGTCGTAGCAAAAGAAGTCTTTGGCGGTACGGGTAAAAACTTCCTGAACCCTGCCCTATCAGGTCGTGCGTTCTTATACTTTGCTTACCCTGCTTATATGTCAGGCGACTCAGTATGGACGGCGGTTGATGGTTTCTCAGGAGCCACGCCACTTGGACTTGCCGCGCTTGGCGTCGTCCCAGCAGACTTCGTTGATGTTTATGGCAATGCCATCACATGGACGGATGCTTTCTTAGGTAATATGCAAGGCAGTATCGGTGAAGTATCGACGCTGGCTATTTTGCTAGGTGCAGTGGTTCTACTTTGGACGCGCATTGCCTCATGGCGCATCATGGCAGGTTGTGTGGTGGGGCTAATTGCCACATCGCTAGTCTTTAATATGGTCGGTTCTGAAGACAATATGATGATGAGCCTGCCGTTTTATTGGCACTTAGTCATCGGCGGTTTTGCCTTTGGTGCGGTGTTTATGGCAACCGACCCTGTATCAGCTGCGCACACCAATAAAGGCCGCTGGGCGTATGGTATTTTGATTGGTTTTATGACCGTACTCATCCGCGTCGTCAACCCCGCCTTTCCAGAAGGCATCATGCTAGCCATTTTATTCGCCAACTTATTTGCGCCATTATTTGATTACTTTGTGACGCAAGCCAATATCAAGCGCCAAACAGCACGGAGGGTTCGTTATGTCCAAGCCCAAAAGTAATAATGCAAAAACCATCAGCGTGGCGTTGACGCTATGCTTGGTGTGTTCTGTATTGGTCTCAGCGGCGGCTGTTGGTTTAAAACCAGCGCAAGTTGAAAACGCGCGCTTAGACCGTAACAAAAATATCTTAGTCGCCGCTGGTATGTTTGACCCGGCGTCTGATACCAATGAAGATGTGGCCGAGCGTTTTAAAGACTTTGAGGTAAAAATTGTTGACCTTAATAAAGGCGATTACCTCGATGACGACGCGCTAAAAGCCGCTGGCATTCCTGATCGCAATGCATACGATGCCAGTCAAGCGACCAAAAATCAGGCGCTAAGCGAAGATTTGGGCGGTAATGACCCTGCTGGTATCGGCCGTGTTCCTAAATACGCCAAAGTCTATGTCAAAAGTGATGACGCTGGACAGCCTGAAATGGTGGTGCTGCCGATTCAAGGCTATGGTCTATGGGGTACGATTTATGGTTTCTTAACGCTTGAAAGTGATATGAATACCATCAAAGGAATCAGTTTCTATGAGCATAAAGAAACCCCAGGTCTAGGTGCTCGTATCGAGGAGCCTGAGTGGCGCGCCATGTGGAGCGGCATTCACTCTTATGATGAAAACGGCGCAGTTGCAACAGGTGTGACTAAAGCCGGTAATCCAAAAGACAACTGGGTAGATGGCATTAGTGGTGCAACCTTAACCGGTCGCGGCGTCAGTAACATGATTCAGTTTTGGCTCGGTGAACAAGGCTATAAGCCTTACTTAGACCAGCTACGTGAACAAAACGGTAAAACATTGGCGGATGCAGAAGTCAAAGCCAGTCAAAGTCCGTATAAAAAACTGGGTCAGAACTTACATCAACAGCAGACGCATCCCGCAACCGAACTGGTCGCAGTAGTGCCAGCAGCACACGGCAAGGAGGCATAACATGGCTGATACAAAAACGATTTTAACCTCGCCTATTTTTGATAATAACCCGATTGCTCTGCAAATCTTAGGTATTTGTTCGGCGTTGGCGGTTACTACCAGTGTGGCGAATGCGCTGGTGATGAGTGTGGCGTTGACCTTGGTGACCGCATTCTCAAGCTTTTTTATCTCTATTATCCGTAAGCAAATCCCATCGAGCATTCGTATTATTGTGCAGATGACGATTATTGCGTCATTGGTTATTGTGGTTGACCAGATTTTAAAAGCGGTCGCTTATGACGTCAGTAAAGGTTTGTCGGTATTCGTTGGTTTGATTATCACCAACTGTATCGTGATGGGCCGTGCCGAAGCATTTGCCATGAGCAATCCACCAGTACCAAGCTTTTTAGACGGTATTGGTAACGGTCTTGGTTACTCGGCGGTACTGCTATTTGTCGCGAGCGTGCGTGAGATTTTGGGCGCAGGCAGTTGGTTCGGTATTACCATTTTGCAAACTGCTAACGATGGTGGTTGGTACGTACCAAATGGTCTATTACTATTGCCACCGTCAGCGTTCTTTATCATTGCTCTGTTCATTGTGATTATCCGTACTTGGAAACCTGAACAGGTCGAAGAAGCTGAATTTGTAATGAAGCCGCAATCTAAAGGCATGGCACAAGGAGGCGGTCACTAATGGGACACTATGTCAGTTTATTTATAACCTCGGTCTTTATCGAGAATATGGCGCTGGCCTACTTCTTAGGCATGTGTACCTTTTTGGCGGTATCAAAAAAGGTCTCCACCGCGATTGGTCTTGGAGTCGCTGTGGTCGTCGTGATGGCGATTACCGTACCGCTAAATAACCTTTTGTTTCAGTTCATCTTAAAAAATGGTGCGCTGGCATGGGCAGGTTTCCCTGATATCGACTTAAGCTTTTTGGGCCTACTCAGTTATATTGGTTTGATCGCCGCTGTGGTACAGATTTTAGAGATGTTCTTGGATAAGTTCGTCCCGAGTCTGTATAACGCCCTTGGGGTGTTTTTGCCACTGATTACCGTTAACTGCGCCATTTTAGGTGGCGTACTGTTTATGGTTGAGCGTGATTATAACTTTGGCGAATCGATGGTATACGGCGTCGGCGCAGGTTTTGGTTGGGCATTGGCGATTACCGCCTTGGCGGGTATCCGTGAAAAGCTAAAATACTCAGACATTCCAGCGCCGCTGCGTGGTCTTGGTATTACCTTTATCACGGTTGGTCTGATGTCACTTGGCTTTATGTCTTTCGGCGGTATGTCAATTTAAACCGCTAAGCTTAAACCCTATTTAGCACTTTGACCTATTTAATTCATTTATTCGGTAGGGGTTCAAAAAACGCAAAGACGTTTTTTCGCTCCCCTACTCCATAGATTAAGGATACCTACCATGGATTACGCTACGGCGATTGGTGGCGTTGCTATGTTTACCGTGATCATCATGGGTCTTGTTGCCATTATTTTGGCAGCGCGCTCAAGATTGGTCAGTTCAGGCGATGTTACTATCCATATCAATGATAATCCCGATAATGACGTCGTGACACCCGCGGGCGGAAAACTGCTACAAACACTAGCAAGCGAAGGTATTTTCTTATCTTCAGCCTGTGGTGGTGGTGGTACCTGCGCGCAGTGTCGTTGCCGCGTTATCGAAGGGGGCGGCTCTATCCTGCCCACCGAAACTGGGTATTTTACCCAAGGCGAAATCCGTAACCACATGCGCCTTGCTTGTCAGGTTGCGGTAAAGCAAGACATGAAAATTGAGATTGACCCTGAGTTTTTTGATGTACAAAAATGGGAATGTGAAGTTGTCTCAAACGATAACGTTGCCACCTTTATTAAAGAATTGGTGCTTAAAATTCCAGAAGGCGAGGAAGTCAATTTCCGTGCGGGTGGTTATGTACAGTTAGAAGCGCCGCCGCATGAAGTGCATTATAAAGACTTTGTGATTGACGAAGAATACCGCGAAGATTGGGAAAAGTTCGACATTTTCAAATATGTGTCAAAAGTTGATGAGCCAGTTATTCGTGCTTACTCAATGGCCAACTATCCAGACGAGAAAGGCATTATTAAGTTTAATATCCGTATCGCCAGTCCACCGCCTCGCGGCCCTGACGGTATACCACCGGGCAAAATGTCCTCTTGGGTATTTAGCCTCGTCCCTGGCGATAAAGTGACGGTTTCTGGTCCTTATGGTGAGTTTTTTGCCAAAGACACCGAAGCTGAAATGATTTTCGTCGGTGGTGGTGCGGGTATGGCACCGATGCGCTCGCACATTTTCGATCAGCTCAAACGCTTAGATACCAAGCGTAAGATTAGCTTTTGGTATGGCGCGCGCTCGATTCGTGAGATGTTCTACGTTGAAGATTATGATCAGCTAGAAGAAGAGTTTGATAACTTTGAATGGCATGTAGCCTTGTCTGACCCTCTCCCTGAAGACAATTGGGAAGGTCCAACCGGCTTTATCCATAACGTGCTGCTTGAAAACTATCTTAAAGACCATCCAAACCCAGAAGACTGTGAATACTACATGTGCGGGCCACCGATGATGAACGCGGCGGTAATCGACATGCTACACAGCTTGGGCGTGGAAGATGAAAACATCATGCTTGATGATTTTGGTGGTTAAGCGAGTTATTTAAATCGGTTGATAACACCTATTTATTCAACAAGTATCGTTAAGCTAAAAATATATGATAAATTAAGAGTCTCAATGGAGGCTCTTTTTTTATGCGCTAAATAAACCATTTTCAATCAGAAAGGATTCTTATGAAAACCAAAGCGAAAGATTTGACCATTTGGATTACCGGCGCGTCTAGCGGTATCGGCGAAGCATTATCAATTGCCTTTGCCAAACGTGGTGCCAGCATTATTTTAAGTGGCCGTGATAAAGCTAAATTAGAGACAGTCAAAAATCGCTGCAAAAACAGCAAAAAGCATATCGTCGTTCCCTTTGATATCGCCGATGCCGCGCAAGCAAAAGAAGCCTATGAAACAATCAAGGCTAAAACTGAAAAAGTGGATTGGTTGATTAATAATGCGGGCATCAGTCAACGCGCGCTTATCATGGAAACGACCGAGGAAGTTGAACGTAAGCTGATGGAGATAGATTATTTCGCGCAAACGCGGCTGACCAGACTGGTATTGCCCGATATGATTGCGCAAGGTGGCGGCAAAATTGTCATGGTATCGAGCGTGGCAGGTTTACTGGGTACCCAATATCGCGGCGCTTATAGTGCTGCCAAAGCCGCTATCCATATGTGGGCAAACAGCTTGCGCGCAGAATTGCATGACCAAGGCATCGAGGTCGCGACCATATTCCCAGGGTTTATTCAAACCAATATTTCTATCAATGCCTTGACTGGTGATGGTAGTGCGCAAGGGACAATGGATGACGCCACCAATAAAGGTCTTACTGCGACCGCCTTTGCCAAGCAAGTCGTCAAAGCCCTGACTAAGGGTGAAGAATATGTCATCGTTGCTGGCAGTAAAGAAAAGCTTGCCACTAGAGTCAATCGTTTATCGCCGCCGAAGCTATATAAGCTTATTCGTGAGTCACAGGTTAAATAAAAACAGGCAGGTTCAATCGTATCTTCTCGAGTCGTAGTTATTTAAGTCGTACGTTAGTCGTAAATTGGCCTTATCGGTAACAAGGGGTGTAAAATAGGCGACGCTTAGCTTGCTTAGTTTATTACCTGCAAACTAACGCCCCCACTCACCCCTTCGCTTTATCAAGTTGTGATGACTTATATGACAAATTTAACCACCTTTCTTACTCCTAACAAACCCCTAAAATCCGCCTCTTTAACCATCATTGCTATCAGCTCTGTACTCATGCTTAGCGCCTGCCAGCAAAAGCCCGATTACAACAATCTTAGCGGCGAGACCATGGGCACCAGCTACCACATCAGTTATCAATTGCCCAAAGGCGCTGATGAAGCTGCCATACAAGCAGCAATTGATAAGCGCTTGCAAGATATAAACGACAGCATGTCGACCTATCAAGCCGACTCTACTATTTCTAAACTTAACCAATTAGGCAAAGATACGCCGATTGCTATCGACGCCGATTTTAGCCATGTGTTGCAAGCCTCAAGGCAAGTTTATGAGCTATCGGGCGGCGCTTTTGACCCAACGGTAATGCCTTTGATAGAAACTTGGGGCTTTGGCAGTACCATGACGGTTGAGCGCTTACAAAGTCCGCCAACGGCGCTTGAGATTGCGCAAGCAAAAGCTTTGGTCGATTTTGACAGTGTCATTCAAAAAGATGACAGCATTTATAAAACCAAAGACGGCGTTGGCCTTGATTTTTCGGCGGTGGCTAAAGGTTATGGCGTCGACGTCATTGCCGATGTGCTTAAGAACACTTATCAAATTCGCAACTATATGGTTGAGATTGGCGGCGAAGTGGCGACCTCGGGCGTCAGCGCGCAGCAGCAGCCGTGGCAAATCGCTATTGATGCACCCATTGAGGGCAGTACGGTAAGTACTCGGCAAGCAATGGCGGTGATTCGCCAACCTATCAATAACGGCGCTAGCATGGCGCTTGCTACTTCTGGCAACTATCGCAACTCCGTTGTTTTCGATGGTAAGCATTATAGCCATACCATTGACCCAACCACAGGTGAGCCAATCGTAGGCGGTGCGCCATCAGTAACGGTCGCTGCAGAAACGGTGGCGCTGGCGGATGCGTGGGCAACGGCTTTGACCGCCATGCCTTATGAAAAAGCGCTGGCTACGGCAAAAGAGCATGATATCGCAGCTTTATTTGTCATTTTGGCAAAAGGTGTTGCAGCAGACACGGCGACCGATAGCGTTGATGATTGGCAAGTGGTCGAAACGCCGGCGATGAAAACCTTACGCGCCGATAAAAAGTCTTAGTATCAAACATCTAGACTGTAATAACCTGCTAAGCACAAACGGGCGAGGAAAATTTTTGCTATACTATAAGTAAGTCATTGCTTAGATGGCTGCTTCATATTTTAAACGAGAGGTTATCTCTATGCTTAACCAATTGCTTCCCATGCTTGCTGTTACCTTTACCGTCTTTATGCTGTTTTTTATCTTTATGGGCATCGGTTATATGGTCAAAAAAAAGCCGCTTAGAGGCTCGTGCGGTGGTGTGGCAAAATTGATGGGTGATGAGTTTTGCTCATTTTGTGGTAACGACCCCAATAAATGCGAATCGCTGGTTGACCAGCAGCAAGAAACCGCGCTAAAGGCTGCGCAATTAGGCAAGTCGGTATAAACCTGCTATTTGTTACCATACGTTGGTAGTATTTAGCCGCCCTCTATTCTTATAATAGCGTCGAGTCCTTTGCAATTAACCTTGCAAACTAACGGTGACTGACGCTATTTTTGCTTTAGCGTTTATATAAAAGCCTGTTTATCATAAGCGCTATCAGCAAAGCCAAAACTTCACTATTCATATACTAACTTTACCCTGATAAATGGGGTAGCAAGTTCATATGACTTGCTTTCTGCAAGTGTTTTTATACTCTATCTAAAAGCGAAAGAGGACTCCACCCGACATTAGGGTGGAGGTGAATTTCGCCTAGTGTTTATTATATTTTTA
>NZ_JACSQR010000041.1:0-21145 GCF_014836505.1 Psychrobacter communis | reverse complement strand
AATGAAGCAGAAAGAAAACGTCAAACCTATCTAATAGTCAATATTGGCTAGGTTTGAGTAAGATTTTTGGAACGGTGCAATCCCTCTTAACAGCGACGATATGACAGGCGGTTTGGCATTTATGTTTTTGTTAAACGCTTACTGTCAGTCTGAGTATTAGAGACGGTGTTATTTAGCTCAACCTCGGTTTTGAAACGCGTCAGACGTAGCGCATTCATCAATACCGAAATAGAGCTCAGCGCCATTGCTGCAGCGGCAATCATAGGATTTAAAAAACCAAAAGCGGCAAGCGGAATACCTAGGCAATTATAGATAAAAGCAAAGAATAAATTTTGCTTGATATTGCGCACCGTTGCATTGGCAATTTTTTGCGCCGCATCAATATGCATGAGCGACTCACCCATCAAGCGTGCAGAGGCACTATGCTGGGCGACATCCGTACCCTCAAACATCGCAAAGCTGGCATCGGCGGTTGCCATTGCTGGCGCATCATTGACGCCGTCGCCCGCCATCGCCACTTTGTGACCCGCTGTTTGCAATAGGGCAATTTGGCTCGCCTTATCACGTGGGCTCATTTTACCGTACGCTTGCTCAATACCCAACTGCCCTGCCACATGGTCAACAACCGACTGCTTATCCCCACTCATTAATATAACATTGATACCCGCATCTTGTAGCGCAGTAATTGCCTGCGGCGTGTCGTCTTTTAAATCGTCAGCTAAGGCAAACGCGCCTAGCGGCTCATCGTTGATACTAATGGCGACAGTACTGGCAATTTGCCATACTTTTGGCATCAGTTTTGGCAGGGTTAGATTAGCAAACTCTGCCGTACCAACTTTTACCACACCTAAGCCTTCGATATTGGCTTGTATACCCGCACCTTTGATGACACTGATATCCGTGACAGTCATCAGTGGTAAGTTACGCTCGCTAGCCGCGTTAATCAACGCCGTCGCTAATGGATGGCTGGCGTGCGCCTCAACACTTGCGGCAATTTGCAGCACATCATCGACGGCAAGCGATTTATCCACCATGACCTGATCGACGATGGTTGGCTTACCGATAGTTAATGTGCCCGTTTTATCGAGTACCACGGTATCAATATTACCTGCCGCCTCTAAGCTTTGCGCGTCTTTGAACCAAACGCCATGACGGGCGGCGACACCCATACCGGCCATAATAGCCGCTGGCGTTGCCAACCCAAGCGCACATGGGCAAGCAATGACCAACACCGACACCGCATGCATTAAGGCAGTATCAACCATACCCGTTAGCCACCACGTCAGCCCAAAAGTAACCAAGGCAATCGTTACTACCACAGGGACAAAAATAGCCGTTACTCTATCAGCAAGGCGCGCTAAATTGGCCTTTGAGCCTTGTGCATCGCTGAGCGCTTGTACCATATCACCGAGCTTGGTATCGCTGCCTTTCGCACTGACGCGATAGAGTAAGCTGCCATTTTCGACCAACGCCCCTGCTAGCAGTACATCACCTGCTTCTTTTTTAAGCGGTACGGACTCGCCGGTTAAATGACTCTCAACGCACCAGCCAGCACCGCTGATAACGACACCATCGGTTGCCACACGGCTGCCTTGTTTGGCACGCAGGATATCGCCTACTTGCACCGCTTGTAGCGCGACATTATGAAAATCACCATTTGGCTGTTGCTGCTCAACCTCATCAGGTGTTAGGGATAATAATAAATCAATACTGTTTAAGCTATGCTTTTTGGTACGCTCCTCAAGATATTTACCTGTACGCACAAAAGCAATAACCATCACTCCTGCTTCAAAGTAAACGGCTGGTCCGTGTCCGCCTGCATGCCCACTTTGTAATAAGCTGCTTAACGTGCCATCGCCATGGGTCAGCCATAAATAAGTAGAATACGCCCAAATGGTTACCGTGCCAATGACCACCAATACGTCCATATTGGCAAGACCACCTTTGATAGACGCCCACGCGCTTTTGTAAAATGGCAATGCCAGCCCAAATTGGACAATGGTCGCTAAGATAAACTGAATCCAAACAGGCGGCATCCACGCCATACCTTGCCCAACGAGCATGCCTGCCATACCAACCAAGAACGGTAGCAAACAAACCCACAGCGCAATCAGGCGCCATGGATAAACAGTTGCGGTATCTTCATCCGACTTAGCAAACAAACTATCAGCGGCCTGCAAATTGGCCACAAAACCAGTTTTATTCACCCATTCTGTTACCTGCTCAGGTGTGGTTTGCGTTGGATCATAATCGACGTTAGCCGTCTCGCCAGCGAAGTTAACATTGACTTCATAGACCGCCGGCTTCTTATTAAGGACTTTTTCAATGCGAGACGCACAAGCCTGACATGTCATTCCCTCAATCGCCAGTTGCAGGTGCGCACGCTTGGGCGCAAGCGGCGTATTTGACTGGATATCAGTCTCAACTTCATAGGGGTCATTGTTAGCGGTACGGGTAGCGTCATTCATAGAGAGAACTCGTTATTGCGTTAAAGCGCGTGATAGCGTTTAGATATTTAGGCATTCGTTTGCGCGGAAAAAAAGCTCAATAGCTTGATAAAGGTGTTAGACGAAAGCGTATTTGAATAGCCCTTTTCTAAACCTACTGATGATAAATACTAAATGGTTATGATTGGCGGTAATTCAACTTTTTCTATGCTTGCAACTCATCAAGAGCTATTGGCGTATAAATGAAAAGACATTAGTTATTGCTGCCTCGTTATTTTTTAGCCATTAAAAAAACCAGCCATGAGAGCCGGTTCTTTTATAAATACAAATAATCTTAAGAGTTAGCAACGGTGGCATCGAAACCTGCATCATCGATAGCAGTTGCTATCTCCTCGATAGTGGTCTTAGTGTCATCAAAGGTCACGGTCGCTAAATTATCAGCCAAATCAACAGAGATTGTCTCTACGCCGTCTATGCCGTCAGTCGCTTTATGTACGCTTGCCACACAACCACCACAAGTCATGCCATCGATATTAATAATTCTAGTTTGGTTTGCCATGAGAGGCTCCTTATTCTTATAACGGATTTTTTATTAGTGAATTTTTTATAATGTGCAAAAACTGTTTTGATAATGCTCTTTATGCGCTTAATTACCAATACAGCATGCAACTAGCATAAGCCGTATTACTGTTAACAACAAGTCCGTTTGGTTGTAAGTTTATTAAAGCGTTGTTGCTTCAAATATTTTTATAAAAACGAAATTTGTATAAACATGGCTTATGAAACTATCAAGCGTTAAAAATACCGCAGTAAATAGTCACTCACTAAACGTTAATCATGATAACGCGGGTTTTGCGGGGCATCGATAGGAAACGGTTGAGTCACGTAATCAACCATGCTAATTGCTGCAACAAATGCATGCACCGTCGTTTTGGTATCATCATAATGGATAAATGCCATTCTGTTTTCAGGCTGTAGCTCAATTTCTGTGACACCGGTAATATTTTTTAGCGCCGTCATCACGCTCTCAAACCCTTCGGTATCATCGATATTCTCAATACTTACTTGTGCAACTTTAATCGCCATGATCTTATCCCCTTATCGTTTATAGCATTAATGCGTATCCAATACCTCAAAACCTTTGACCAACTCATCGATCTGCTTAAGTTGACGCAAAAACGGCTCTAACTGACTGGTTCGCAACGCACACGGGCCATCGCATTTTGCCACTTCTGGGTTTGGATGCGCCTCTAAAAACAAACCTGCCAAACCTGTCGCCATACCTGCACGAGCAAGGGTGGTGATTTGCTCACGGCGACCACCAGCACTGTCACTACGCGCTCCCGGCTGCTGCAAACTGTGCGTCACATCAAAAAACACGGGGATATTCATCTGCTTCATGGTATCAAAACCTAGCATATCGACGACCAAATTGTTATAGCCAAAGGCACTACCGCGCTCACACAAAATCAGCTTATCGTTACCGCCCTCAAGGCATTTATTGACAATATGACGCATTTCGTGCGGTGCTAAAAACTGTGCCTTTTTGATATTAATAATCGCATCAGTTTTTGCCATCGCGTGCACCAAGTCAGTCTGACGCGATAAAAACGCTGGTAGCTGGATAATGTCGGCCACTTCAGCGACCGGCGCTGCTTGATACGGTTCATGGACGTCAGTGATAATCGGCACTTGGAACTTTTCTTTAATTTGCCCTAGCCAATCGATACCCTGCTCTAGACCCGGCCCGCGATATGAATGTAAGCTTGAACGGTTGGCTTTATCAAAGCTGGCTTTAAAGACATAGCCAATGCCCAAACGCTGACAGATATCCACATACTGCTCGGCAATCTCAAACGCCAATTCTTTGGACTCTAAAACATTCATACCACCGAATAAGACAAACGGCTGGTCGTTACCGATATTAATCGTCTTGCCACTTGGCGTATCGAGCTTGATATGTGATTGTGCGGTTAATAAATGTTCCATGAAGTGCTGACCCTCATTATTGTTATTTACTGTCGTTATCAACAACGTTTATTCATCTGACTTTTCCTATTGTAACCGATAGCTCAATGAAAAAAAGTATCCAAGCGTAATTGATAATTTTAACTGCCTGATATAAAAGCTGTACCTATAAAAAATGTCATTAGAAAAGTCTGAATTAAAGCCAAAAAAAAGACCCATCCGAAGATCAGTCTTTTTATAGTTATTAAGCTGCTGTGCGATAACGACTATTTATTATCGCTATAGTTTCTTGCTGCTTTAACGAAGCTGTTAAACAGTGGATGACCACCGCGTGGCGAGCTGGTAAATTCAGGATGGAACTGTACGGCGATAAACCAAGGATGGTTAGGAATCTCAACCGACTCAACCAAATGCTGCTTGGCAGAATAGCCTGATATCGTCATACCTGCTTGCTCTAATGGCTCGATATAGCGATTATTCATCTCATAACGATGGCGATGACGCTCAGTGATATTGGTTGAACCATAGATTTGCGCAAGCTTACTACCAGCCACCAGTTCCGCTTGCTGCGCGCCTAAACGCATGGTGCCACCGAGGTCTGAATCATCGCTACGAATCTGCAATTCGCCGCGCTCATCCAACCACTCGGTAATCAAACCGATGATAGGCTCGGCCGCGGTACGATGGAACTCAGAGGAATTGGCATCGATATGTAGCACATTACGTGCATATTCAATCACCGCCAGCTGCATACCAAGGCAGATACCAAGATAAGGTACGTTATTTTCGCGCGCGTAAGTAATGGCTTTCATTTTGCCATTGGTACCGCGCTCACCAAAACCGCCCGGTACTAAAATAGCATCGGCATCGTTAAGACGAGCAAATAAAGCATCATCGGTTTCTAACAGCTCAGCGTCGATATAGTCGATTTTGACGTCGGCTTTATGAGTGATACCAGCGTGTAGCAAAGCTTCGTTGATAGACTTATAAGCATCTGGCAATTCAACATACTTACCTACCATCGCAACCGTCACTGCCGCTTCAGGATTGAGCTGTGCTTCGACCACTTTATCCCAATCGCTTAAATCCGCTTCTGGTACATCAAGACCAAAGCGCTCACAGATTAAATCATCAAGATCTTGCTCATGCAGGGTACGCGGGATTTGATAAATACTTTGCGCATCTTCACACATGATCACCGCACGCTCTTCGACGTTGGTAAATAACGCAATCTTGCGGCGATTGTCTTGTGAGATATGGTGATCAGAGCGGCAGATCAAGATATCTGGCTGCAGACCGATAGAACGTAGCTCTTTTACTGAATGCTGAGTAGGCTTAGTTTTGGTTTCGCCCGCACTGGCGATATAAGGCACCAGCGTTAAGTGCATCAGCATGGCGCGATTGCGACCTAGCTCTACTTGCATTTGGCGTACCGCTTCCATAAAGGGAAGTGACTCGATATCACCGACCGTACCGCCAATTTCGATAATGGCGATGTCATAGCCTTCGCCACTGGCAAGGATTTTACTTTTGATTTCATCAGTGATATGCGGAATCACCTGTACCGTACCGCCTAAATATTCACCGCGGCGCTCTTTATTCAAAACGTTCTGATAGATACGGCCACTGGTAAAGTTATTGCTCTTACTCATCTTTGAATGGCGTAAAAAGCGCTCATAGTAGCCTAAATCCAAATCGGTCTCAGCGCCATCTTCGGTGACGAACACTTCGCCATGTTGAAATGGGCTCATCGTACCTGGATCGACGTTGATATACGGATCCATTTTGGTCATCGTCACGCTCACGCCGCGTGCTTCAAGCACTGCGGCAAGAGAGGCTGCGGTAATACCTTTTCCTAGTGAGGACACTACCCCACCGGTCACAAATATAAACTTGGTCATAGTACTCTGTCGGTAATTGGTAAAGAAGGATTTTACTAAAAATACGCTACAAAATATAGGGCAAAAGCACAAACTCTTTAAAACACTCCATTTTAGCGCTTAATCACCTTAAGTGCGTAATCATCGTAAATACGTAGCTATTATAACCCACTGCAGCTTTAAAAAGGTCACAACAAAAAAACTCACCCCGAAGGATGAGTTTTTTAGAGTCAGATTCTAATGTTTAGATTAGAATTTGTATTCTAGACCAGTACCTACTACGAATACTTCCGCATCGCCATAAGGGCCATAAGTTACGTTATCACCGTCGATATTCACAGATCTAACATTGTCAGCGTTGTTCACACCAGCGTAAGCATGCATGATCATGTTGTCTTTAAAGAAGTATTTACCACCAACTACGATCTGGTCTGAATCAGCATTATCCCAACCGTTTAAATTGTCAGTTTTGTTGTACTGTGCATAGATAGAAGCTGGACGAGCAAAGTTAGCTAAAGGCATTGCCGCACTAACGATTAGACCTTTTTCTTTCTTAGTATCACGAGCGTAATCAAAATCAGCTACTTGATATAGCGCACCTAAAGTAACAGGAGCTGCCATGAATTTACCTAGATCTACAGTTGCGGTACCACGAATGATATCACCAACGATGTTGGTATCTTTATCATAAGCAACACCAGCAGTGAAGCCTGTGCCTTGATCAAACATAGCTGCAACGCCAAAGCCAGAATTATCATTGTTATTCTGATCATCAGAGTTGTACATTGCAGAGATTTCTAATGGTAGACCATCGTATTTTGGTGCAGTCCAAATGATTGAACTATTAACACGTCTGCTATCAGCCATATTTAACGCTTCAACAACGTTATTTTCAAATTTATTATTACCTAAGTTATCCCAGTAGCCGCTGTCAGCAGTGATAACGTTGTTAATTCTGTCTAACGTAGATTGGTTTTTACCAACACGGAATTCACCAAACTGTTTGTTGACAACACCAAGATAGGTGTCACGGTTAGTGAAACCATCTTTATCACCATCAACGCTTGTGCCGTACTCTAACTGATAGATAACATCAGTATTAGCAGTCATGGCTTCAGAGCCTTTGATACCAATACGTGAAGCATGAGAGTTGATTTCTATGGTATCTTCATCATAGTTATTGGCGTCAAACTCAGCATTAACATAATCAGCAGCTAAAAAAGCTTTACCATATAGAGTTGGTGCGGCATTAGCTGCAGATACAGATAGGGCAGCGATTGCTGTAGCTAAAAGTAGTTTTTTCATGGGGTATCTCCACTTTACAATTTTAGTAATGAGCGAGCTATTATTAGCCAGTGCCCAATATGGTATCGTCACAAATCCTCAAAGATATAATGTGTAACTGGCTACCGAGATTAGTCAGAAACAAGTGTGGCGAAGTGCTATTACCGTAAGATGAAAAAAACCATGACTTACATAACTGGGATTAGAATCGTAACTGCCATGTAAATGCTGGTCTTTATCGCTCTGTTGCGTAACATCCGTTACCAAACTCATACTTCGATTACAAGCATAACAACTTTGACATAATTTGCAACATATTTTTAAGTCTTTCATGACGAAAAATTCTAAAACCCATATTTAATCTAAGGTTTAACGATTATTTAGATAAAAACAAAAAAACACCCCTACTTGCCATTGGCAAATAGGGGTAACTTCTATAAATAATCGACGTAAAAATATTGCTTTAAGTATGCTTGAGCAATACTAAGTATTAAAGGACTACTGAACTATGGGTAAGTAGCCCCAAAATAACGTTTAAAAATAACGAACTAGCAATGCGTATTGGCTTTTAAGTCTAAACGCGCTTGATGCAATAATGGCTCAGTGTAACCACTTGGCTGCTCACGACCTTTAAAGACCAAATCGCAGGCAGCTTTAAAGGCGTAAGAATTATCGAAGTTATTGGCCATTGGCTGATAGCCATTATCGCCCGCATTTTGCTCATCGACGACTTTTGCCATGCGCTTCATGGTATCCATGACTTGCTCTTCGCTTACCACGCCGTGATGTAACCAGTTGGCGATATGCTGACTTGAGATACGCAAGGTTGCACGGTCTTCCATTAGACCTACATCATTGATATCTGGCACTTTAGAGCAGCCAACACCTTGGTTTACCCAGCGTACAACATAACCTAGGATACCCTGAGCGTTATTATCAAGCTCTTGCTGCTTCTCTTCTTCTGTCCAGTTGCTATCTTTAGCCAATGGAATGGTCAAGATATCATCTAAGCTGGCACGCTCACGGGATTTTAAGCTGTCTTGCACGTCGGCAACATTGACCTCATGGTAATGCATGCTGTGCAAAGTAGCGCCCGTTGGTGATGGTACCCAAGCTGTGCTAGCGCCTGCTTGTGGATGGGTGATTTTGCTTTCCATCATCTCTTTCATCTCGTCAGGCTTCGCCCACATGCCTTTACCAATTTGAGCGTGGCCTTGTAGACCGGTCTCTAAACCGATATCGACGTTCCACTGCTCATAAGCTGGCTGCCATGCTTGCGATTTCATATCGCCTTTACGGACAAAGGGCCCAGCGTTCATACTGGTGTGCATCTCATCACCCGTACGGTCTAAAAAGCCCGTATTGATAAAGATAACGCGCTCTTTTGCTTGGCGAATGGCTTCTTTGAGGTTAACCGTCATGCGGCGCTCTTCATCCATCACACCAATTTTTATGGTATTACGCTCTAAGCCTAATAAGTCTTCAGCAGCGTTAAACAAATCGTTCGCCATTTTGACTTCATCAGGGCTGTGCATTTTTGGCTTAACGATATACATCGAGCCCTTGCGCGAGTTTGATAGCTCATTTTTACCCTTTAAATCATTTAAAGACAATAGCGGAGTAATCAAACCATCCATTAAGCCTTCAAAAATCTCTTCTTGACCGTTACCCAAATCAACCAAGATAGCCGGGTTTTGCATTAAGTGACCAACGTTACGAATCAATAGTAGCGAGCGACCTGGTAAGATAAGTGCGCCGCCATCTGGCGTGGTGTATTCGCGGTCTGGGTTTTGTTTACGCGTACGAGTTTTACCACCTTTTTCAAAGGTTTCTTGCAAGTCGCCATTCATCAAACCAAACCAGTTACGATACACTTCTACTTTTTCTTCGGCATCAACGGCAGCGATTGAGTCTTCGCAATCTTGAATGGCCGTGATAGCAGATTCAAGTAATACGTCTTTAATGTTAGCTGGGTCGTCTTTACCCACTGGATGGCTGCCATCGATTTGGATTTCAGCATGTAGGTTGTTGTTTTTTAACAAAATACCAGTTGGGCTTTCAGCCTCGCCGACAAAACCTGCAAACTGAGCGGCATCTTTTAATTCAGTGCTGCTGTCGCCTTGTACAACTTCAAGCTTGCCATCGACAACTTTAAAACCAGTTGCATCAGTGTATGAGCCTGATGCTAATGCAAAGTTTTCATCTAAGAATTTTTTGGCATAGGCGACGACAGCGGCGCCGCGCGTTGGGTTATAGCCACCTTTGGCTTCTTGACCATTTTCATCGCTGATGACGTCTGTGCCGTACAAGGCGTCGTACAAGCTGCCCCAACGAGCGTTAGTTGCGTTCAATGCATAGCGCGCGTTACGGACTGGTACCACTAACTGCGGGCCTGCGATATGGGCAATCTCGTCGTCGACGTTTTGGGTGCTGACTTTGAAATCATCACCTTCTGGTAATAAGTAGCCGATTTCTTGTAAAAACGCTTTATAAGCTGGGTAATCAATATCGCCATTTTTGGCAGGATTGTCGAGATGCCACTGGTCAATTTGCTTCTGAATTTTGGTACGGGTCGCGAGTAGCTCTTTATTGCGCGGCGTAAATTCTTTAATAACCTTTTCAAAACCTGACCAATAGCTGTCTGAATCAACACCGACTTTCGGCAGCACTTCGTTTTCAATAAAATCGAACATCTGCTTATCGATGGCAAGAATGCCTTTTTGAATACGATTGGCGTTAGAAGACTGGCTCATATTGTTATCCTTATCTGTTCGTGAAGTGTGTTAATCGCGGATTGCTATTATCTATATTGCTACTATTTAGTGCAGTGCAAAGCCAATGCTAAGGCGCTAAGCGTTACTTTTTGCGCTAGCATGGATAGTTGATATAATACCGTTTGACTAGCTATTAACTGATAATAATAGTAAGACAAGATATTCTAAAAGCAAAATCTCATCCTACTATCAAATAATGAAATAAACAAGGAAAGACCATTCACTAAGTAAATACTTAGGCTGTCTATAAATGATACCCTATAAGCCACATGGCTTTAGGTGCGGTAAATAGTCTGCTTAAGCGCTAGAATTGAAATGATGTATAAACCTTGAGTAATCATTACTACATCAAATTATGCTTAATAGTTATCTGTTAAGCCAAAGCATTTAAAAGTACCAAGCTTACCTGATTATCTATCATGCCAGAAATGCCAAGCGCCATTAAAAATATTTGCCGTTATAGTCGTTATAATAGCTCTCACTCTTAAGCCTTTTTATTATTGTTTAATAAATACTGCCTTACATCTACTCTTTAAAAAGTCCGAAAAACTATGACTATTACTACCCAAAATCTTGCAACGCTAACTCAAAATAATGACGCTGACCAAGACAGCACTCAAGAAGACAGTGTCGATATCGCGCAATTAAGAACGCCACTAAAAGTAGACCTATCGCCTATTTATGAATTTTTAGGCGCACGTACCACGCAGGCTTGGGTCGATGCTGCCCTTGCGGATTTGCCGTTAATCATTCAAGACCATGCCAACTGCGAAAAAAAAGCGGCTGGTACGGCGATGAATTTAATCTTTCGTTATGAGTTTTCTTATGACTTACAGCGCAAATTGGCACAATTGATACGCGAGGAGATGCTGCATTATGAGCAAGTGCTCGGCATCATGAATGAGCGCGGGCAAGCATGGAAATATCTGAGCGCTGGACGTTATGCCAAAGGCATGCTCAAGCATAAACGTACCTACGAGCCAGCGGCGATGGTAGATGTCTTAATTATTGGGGCATTTATCGAGGCACGTTCTTGCGAGCGTTTTGCCACATTGGCAGAAGTCATTAATGATGAACGATTGGCGAAGTACTATCGCTACTTACTTAAATCAGAAAGTCGCCATTTTGAAGATTATTTGGCATTGGCGCAGTCTTTAGCTGAAGATAATATTGACGAACGTGTCGCCTTTTTTAAAGAAGTTGAAGCAGAGCTGATATCAAGTCCAGATACCGAGCTACGCTTTCATAGTGGTAACCCTGCTTAATTATCTAATCATCTTATTAATTTTCACCTGAAATAAAAAAGGTTTAACCGTTAGCGTATAAATTCTTGCTAAGGGTTAAACCTTTTTAAATCTTACTACTTAAAGCGACACTATAAATTTTACTTAAAGCGCCACTATAAATTATCCGTTTCTTATTTCATTCAATCTTTTATTGTTTTGAAAGCCATTATTTATCGCTTTCGGTTATCGAAGTATCATATTGTTTGTGATTTTTTACCACATGATGGGGATCGTGGTCATCCGTCAACCGTTCTGCTTCTGCCGGATTGACCTTTTGCAGGGCATCGTCAGGTACAATACCATTATTGTCATCGGCATCTTTTAGATTAGAGTTATTTTCTGGATGATTCAGCTTTTGCTGATTCACATCAACATCCTTATCATTAACGTCCGTAGCATTAACGTTCTTGTCGTTTTGTATAGTCATAGGCCTTCTCTTTATAATTATAAGCATATAAAAAATAGCTATCTATATTTGCTAGCACTCTTAGCCACGCTAAACACCTTCAACCTTAACTATTAGAAATCTTTTTCGTCAGGATTTAGTACGCGTGTTTGCGCATTATCGACATTGGCATAGCGATTTAAATCGTTTATATCGGTGCTTTTGGCCGCTTCAGGCATGGTGGTATGCTCATTTATCCCTTCGTCGAAAGCATTACCTTCTTGATCGCGGCGATCTGGCTGACGCGCAGGATTGTCATTTTTGTTTACATGCTCTGTTTCTATCACACCTTCTTTAAAGGTATCGGTTCCTTTATTGACTCTAGTATTGTCTTCGATTTCATCATGAGCAACAGATGAATGAACCTCATTCTCTGTAATAGCGGTTTCTCGAATATCAGTCTCCTGAATACGAGTTTTGGTTAATTCAGGATCTTTGGTTGGCATATCTTTGGCTTGCATCATAATGTCCTTATTGTTTTTTAAATTATTATTTTTATCGTTATGGTAAATTCGCTTATCGTTCTCACGTTTACTCATTATTCTTTTGAGACAAGTCATAAGCGTTTAAATCAGCAACGTTTTTACCACCAGGTGGCAAATCCTCTTCTTTACGTGGGTCTACATATACTTCATCGGTTTCCTGTGATGCTTGCTTAGGTCCATCAATATCCGGCTCGTACTTTCGACCTTTGTAACTGTCTTTAGGATTTTTTGGCTTTAATGCCGCTGGATCATCAATTAGTACCGGTTCTTCATCATTAGGTTGGGTAAAGTCTTTCATGGCGTGTCCCTCGCGTTTGGTGTAGAGCAGCAGATTAGTTTTATTATTTATCAGTCCGCAAATCATCTTCGATAAAAGGCGTTTTTTGCTCTTCGCTTAGATTTTCAGGTTTATCGACTTGCTTGTTATCGGTTAGGTTTTTTTCGATTTGTTGGCTATCTGCTTGTTCTGCCGCTTTTTTTACATCAGATGTGTCATTATTGGTATTACTCATGGTGCAATTCCTCTTATTTGTAATTTATTTATAATAAAATTGTACTAGCTATAATTAGCTTATCCTTGCTCGCTCTTTATAAATTATTGATATATAGACTGCTGTCTATCAGCTATCAGAGACAAGGTATAACTTAATTATAAGAATAATTTTTGACTGCTCACCAGTGTACTGCCGTATCAATGTGTGAATAAATGTGAGGTTAGCCGACAGTTTGTAACTTGCTTTTCATTAGTGCGCTACTTTTTAGTAATTTATTCCGCAACTTTATAAGCGCTGTTAAATAAAAAAACCAAGATCCGATAAATACAGATGCTTGGTTTTTATTTGGATTTTTCAATGCTTATTGAATCTAAAAAGGTTGTTAAGAACTAGTCTAAGTTGTCTCGCCAACGCCGTTGATGACCTTTAATAAATGCTCTTGTGCGATATGCGGTGTTTCATCTGCCGCTGGTTGTAATTGCTGCCAAACGCCATTACCATCAAGCGTCCAAGCCTGAGTATTGTCGTGTAGATAGTTGATTAAACCATCTTGATAAATTTGTTTGAATAGCTTTTTGTCTTCGATTGGGAACGCCACCTCAACGCGGTGGAATAAGTTGCGGTCCATCCAGTCGGCGCTGCCGCAATACAAGCGCTCATCGCCAGCATTATAAAAGTAATAAATGCGCGTATGCTCCAAAAAGCGCCCAATCACAGAACGGACGGTGATATTTTCGGACAAATCCTTTACTTGCGGGCGCAGGCAGCACATGGAGCGCAAAATCAGCTCAATCTTAACGCCTGCCTGCGACGCATCATACAATTTATCAATCAGTCGGCGCTCGGTCAGCGCATTGACCTTGATGATAATATGAGCGCGTTTGCCTGCTTTGGCTTGAGCAATTTCATCATCGATAAAGCTCATGAGCTTTTCATGCAAGGTAAACGGCGCATGTAGGAGTTTTTTTAGATTGGCCGGTTTACCCATGCCTGTTAGCTCTTGGAAGATTTTGTGCACGTCTTCTGAGATATCAGGATCGGCGCTAAATAAACCATAATCGGTATAGACTTTGGCATTGGCAGCATGATAGTTGCCCGTACCGAGATGCACATAACGACGAATTTTATCGTTTTCACGGCGAATGATAAGCATCAATTTGGCGTGAGTCTTGTAACCGACGATACCGTAAACCACCACCGCGCCTGCTTCTTGCAGATAATTAGCCACCGCGATATTTGAGGCTTCATCAAAACGGGCGCGTAACTCGATAACCGCCGTGACTTCTTTACCATTACGCGCCGCCGCCGCTAAGGCTTTAACGATTTCTGAATTGGTGCCTGAACGATATAGCGTTTGCTTAATGGCGAGCACTTTTGGATCACTTGCTGCTTGCCATAATAGATTGATAATCGGTGAAAACGCATGAAACGGATGGTGCACCAAGACATCGCTCTTACGCATCGCGGCAAACATGCTGGTCGCTTTATCGAGCTTATCGACTTCACGGCGGAACGGCTTAGGTACGACATGGGTAAAAGGCTGATAGCGTAGCGCTGGGATATTAAAATCAAACAGCAAGCGCGTTAAGTTCACCGGCCCATTGACGCGGTAAAGTTGATTGTCATGTAGCTCAAACTCATTGAGCAAATAATCGCTAATCGGCGCTGGGCAATCGGTAGTGACCTCTAAACGCACCTTGTCGCCAAAGCGGCGGTTTTCAAGTTCGCCCTCTAGTGCCTTGGCAATATCATCGACATCCTCTGCCAAATCCAAATCGGCATTGCGCGTTAGTCTAAACTGATGACAACCAGTGACATTCATCCCCGGGAACAACTCACCGATATGCTCATGAATCACCGCCGATAGCATCACATGATGCTCTTTACCACCCGTCAGCTCATCCGGCAAGCGGATGACACGTGGTAAGCTGCGTGGCGCTGGTACAATGGCGAGATTGATATCACGACCAAAGGCATCTTTGCCCTCTAGCGTGGCGATAAAGTTTAAGCTTTTATTTACCAATCTCGGAAACGGATGCGCCGGATCAATGCTAATCGGGGTCAAGACTGGTGAGACTTGCTCAGTAAAATACTGCTTCATCCACGCCGATTGCTCAGGAGTTAGCTCATCACGTTTTAAGTAGCGAATATCTTCTTTAGCCAGGGCTGGCAGGATATCTTCATTTAAAATGCGGTATTGCTCGCTGATGGCTTTATGAGTGACAGCAGATATTTCTCTGAGCACCTCGCTTGGGCGCATACCATGAGCGCTGGTTGAGACATCACCCATATTGAGTTTTTGCATGATACCGGCGACGCGAATCTCAAAAAACTCATCCATGTTGGAAGAGAATATAATGAGGAAAAACAAGCGCTCTAACAAAGGATGGCGCGGACTGGCGGCCTGCGCCAGCACCCGCAGATGAAACTGCAACAATGACAAATCGCGATTGATATAGCTGCTCGGCGAATAGCTGCCATCGTCGAAACGCTGCCAGTCTATTTCACTCAATCCTTTGCTCGAGCTTGCTGTTAGCTCTTCTTCTGTTTTGACCAGATTCGTGCTGAGTTCACTATCCGTTTTTGTACTAACATCAATACTATCGTTAATTTCATGATCGTTATTTTGCTTATTAACCATCTCTGCCACCTTTTTAATCCTTTACGTGATCGATATGCCGTCATCTTTTACTTTTTATGAACGCTATTTAATGCCAACCGACAATTTAAGCTAATTACATGCTAAGCCAATCGTTTTCTAAGCGGATTGCGGTAAGACGGCATTTTTCATGCGTTTTTTAATGATACGTTGTTTGTTGCGCAAGCGTTTGTCACTTTGATGACCTTCGTAGTATTTTGGATTGGTCAACATGGCGATGAGTAAAGCCGATTCGTCACGGTTTAGATTGGCCGCTGATTTATCAAAATAATGCTGGGCGGCGGCTTCGATACCGTAAATGCCATTGCCAAACTCAGCGACATTGAGATAAGCGGTCAAAATGCGCTGTTTATCCCAAAAGGTTTCTATCATCACTGTGATAATCGCTTCTTCAGCTTTACGGGTATAAGAGCGATGCGAGGTAAGAAATAAGTTTTTGGCCAATTGCTGGGTAATCGTTGAGCCGCCCGCTGACATTTTGCCCGTTTCTTCGTTCTTTTTCTGTGCCGCCTTAATGCCTTTCATATCAAAGCCATTATGCTGGCTAAAGGTCGAATCTTCACTGACAATCGCTGCTTGTTTGGCAGATTTGGCAATGGCGTCATACTCAGTCCACGTTTGCGTGACCGTGCCGCCCGTTAAACGATGGGTCAGCATAAACATGCTATTATTAATCGGCTGAGTTTTCCAAATCAGTAGCAGACCTGCGACCAATATATGAAAAGCCACCACCAACAACATGAATGCCAGTAATAAGCGTTTGAGAAATGTGCCAAAACTTGCCATGCGAGCGATATCCAAGTAGTTAAAAAATAGTCAACATAATAAACTGTTAACCCTAACGCGTTAATCATAAATAGCAGGTCATCTTACCTAATCTCACAATCGCTGTCATTATTTACCCTATTTCTTTATTATGTAAATACTGCCAAGTGCTACGAATACTTTTCTTTAAAAATTTAAAACTAACGCTTGGCGATAAATAGATATAAGAATAAGAGTGTAAATATGGCTAATAATACAGTAGCAATGTTACGGGCACGCATGATTGCCGCCAATCCCAATCTTGGTACGGCTGAAAATCAGGATAAATGGTGGCTACTCGGAACGACTGGCTGTCATCTTTGTGACATCGCTGAGCAGCTGCTTAGCCAATTTCAAGCGGTGCAACCGATACGCTATCAGTATGTTGATATTGCTGATTTTGATGAGGTGCTGATGATGGAGTTTGCTACTACGATTCCTGTGATATTGACGCCATCAAAACGCTTGAACTATCCTTTTTCAGTGTTGGATTTGCAGCAATTATTAGCAGCGTCATAAAACAGACAACGTAAAAAATGATAATAATGAGGAACTTATGAAAGATTTAAAGAAAATAACGGAAATTGAGGATTTGCGCCGTGTTGCCGAGCGTAAAGTACCACGGATGTTTTATGATTATGTCGATTCAGGCTCATGGACTGAGACTACTTATCGCAACAATGAAACCGACTTTGACCGTATTAAATTGCGCCAACGGGTTCTGGTCAATATGGAAGGGCGCTCGCTTGCCACTGACATGCTAGGCTCAAAAGTCAAAATGCCCGTTGCTATCGCCCCAACTGGCTTTACTGGCATGATGTGGGCCGATGGTGAGATTCACGCCGCACGGGCAGCGGAGAAATTTGGCGTGCCCTTCTCGCTTTCGACCATGAGTATCTGCTCTATCGAAGATGTCGCAGAAAACACTAGTGCGCCGTTTTGGTTTCAGCTCTATGTGATGCGCGATCAAGAGTTTATGGCAAACCTAATTCGCCGCGCTAAGGCGGCCAATTGTTCCGCGCTTATCTTAACCGCGGATTTACAAGTGCTCGGACAGCGCCATAAAGATATCAAAAACGGTCTATCTGCGCCGCCAAAACCTACCCTTGGTAATATATTGAATCTCATGACCAAGCCGCAATGGTGCATGAATATGCTCGGCACCAAACGGCATAGCTTTGGTAATATCGTCGGCCATGCCAAAAACGTCGAGGATATATCATCGCTCTCGGCATGGACGGCTGAACAGTTTGACCCAGCGCTAAGCTGGGATGACGTCGCACGCATTAAAGATATGTGGGGCGGCAAGCTCATTATCAAAGGTATCATGGAACCTGAAGACGCCATCATGGCTGCTCGTAGCGGTGCCGATGCGTTGGTGGTTTCAAACCATGGCGGCCGTCAGCTTGATGGGGCGTTGTCTTCCATTGCCGCGCTCGCTGATATCGTGCAAGCGGTACGAGCGGAAAATAGCAATATCGAGATTTGGCTCGATAGTGGTATTCGCTCTGGTCAAGATGTGCTCAAAGCACTCGCTGTAGGCGCTACTGGTACGATGATTGGTCGCGCGTTTTTGTATGGGCTTGGCGCTTATGGCGAAGATGGCGTGCGCCGTGCGCTAGAGCTTATTTATAACGAGTGTGATATCAGTATGGCGTTTTGTGGTCATACCGATATCAATCAAGTGACGGATGACATTTTGGTTAAAGGCACTTATGAGAATCTTAAAACTCATGCTTATTAAAAAGCCAGTCCTTATTAAACAGCCCAGCTTTATTAAATATTGATATATTCAGTTCGGTGTGAAAAGGATATGTCCAAAATAGCTTGCTGCTTGAATAAATTTTCCCTGCTTGCTGTGTGCTTCGCACTCCAGAGGCTTCGAAAAATTTATTCTAGCAACCCTATATCGTTTTGAGGTTGAATCGACTATAACCCACTTATGGGTGACACGCCTTAACCCTAGCCTTTATACTCTACTCATCATTTACTATTGATAGTTTGTGTTTATGACCATTCAACAATTATTAAAAACCGCGCCCGTCACCACTTTGCTATTAATAAGCTTTATCGGCTTATTTATCATGCAGGTGCTGAGCGGCGTCGATGCCAACAATCCATCGACCGAAGCATTGCTAAAATGGGGTGCCAATGCTTTGCCTTATACCATGGATAATGAACCATGGCGCTTGGCAAGCAGCGCCTTTTTGCATATCGGTCTGATGCATTTATTGTTTAATAGTTTTGCCATGTATTTTTTTGGCCAGATTGCTGAGCCGATGTTTGGCTCAGCGAAGTTTTTGGCGTTATTTTTACTTGCCGCAATCGGTGGCAACCTATTGAACAACCATATTACGTGGCAAGGCATCTTAGATGGCACTGGACAACCCGGACTATCGGCGGGCGCGTCTGGCGGTATCATGGGTATCGGAGCCGCGCTATTGATAGCTGCGCTATTTAAAATATCAGTCAATGGCATGGTGCTCAACCTGAAAAGCCTAATCATTATTATGGGCATCAATTTGGTATATGGCTTTGCCGTACCGGGTATTGATAATGCTGGTCATATTGGCGGCGCGGTCACAGGATTGGTGATTGCATTGGCGTTTGCCATTGCCTACCGTCAGCGCTTGGCTGCTACGCTACAGAATATGCCTAGCCGAGCGCAAGACATTTATCAGACTACTTATATCAATTCTCCAACAAGTAGTGATACTGACTTTTCTATCCCTACTTCTAACCACGCTCCTCGCTTTGATAATGAGGGTAATTTTGATAATAACAACAGTTTTAATCACGACTCTGCTGTAAACTTACCCTTAGATAACTATGCCAATCAAGCAGCCCTTAATCACGGCAAAATTAACGAACAACAAACAGCGACCAAATCGACGCTTATTTGGCAATTGCTACCGTGGCTGGTCATGCTGCTGATCAGTATTGGTTTTGTCTGGTGGTGGCAAGATATCCATCAGCAAATACTACAAGTGCTCGCCGCCATTGAGTAAAATGCCAGACTTATTTATTATTCTATTTATCAATGCTTTTTTTACCGTTTATCCCACCCACTTATGAGAGCAAACCATGTTTAAATCATCAGCGCTATCGAAACCGTTGACGCGCACTGTCCTTAGCGCATTGACCGCCACTGCCCTATTTAGCGTCGCCAGCATCTCTAATGCCGCCCTGTTTAAAAACAACTTACCGACTGATAAAGATGCCATTTTAAGCGTCGGCGTCAACGTCATGGCGGTCAAGTCGGCTTATGATTTGGAAGACAGCACCGACATAAAAGTATTGCCGGGTGTGTTTTATGATAACAACAGAATCTATGCACGCGGTGCGCAAGCGGGCGCGTACATCATCAATGATGGTACCAATCAGCTAGCCGCTTATGCTCAGCTCGATGGCAGTGAGTTCGACCCTGACGATGCCACTGGCGCGCTGCAAGATCTAGATAAACGTAAGGCTTCAGCCGCTGCCGGTCTATCCTATCTGCGTCGTACGCCTGTGGGTGGTTTTCGCCTGCAAGTCGCGACTGACATTTTAGATAAAAGTGGTGGTAATACAGCGCGTTTGACCTATCTTGCTAAGATCACTAAAGATAAGCTGACCGTCTATCCAAGCATTGGCTTTGAATATCATGATGCTGACTACAATAACTATTATTATGGCGTTAGTGCGCAAGAGTCAGAGAAGACAGGCGTCGCTGCTTATGAGTCAAATAATAGCTTAAACCCTTATATCAATATCAGTGCCAACTATGACTTTAATGAGCGCTGGGCAGGATTTGCCAATCAAAGCTTAAGCTATCTGCCAAATGAACAATACGACAGCCCAATGGTTGACTCGCGTACGGATGCAACAACGACGCTTGGATTGCTTTTTAAGTTCTAATTAAAAATAAATTTTAGGTAAAAAAACCTTGTTGCTTGATGTGGCAAGGTCTTTTTTTATCTCTACTTTAATTGTAGGGTGCGCCTAGCGCACCGATAGTATAGCTATTTCTTAAAAATGGTGCATGGGACGCACCCTATTAGTATTGTATTGTCATCTTATTAATTCTCAATCTTCTAAAATACCTGATCACAGCAGAATTAGGCTTGGATTTTGATATTGTAGAGAAATGCTTAAATACCTCAGTAACACCAGCCTCCTCAAGTATCATCTTCTTTGTTATTTTAGCTGATTCATAGACTTTTGATCTTACCGATATGGCACCTAGCTCATCCTCATAACTTAAAACGTCTTCAGCCCCCATATATGCGGTTACAACCTGAACTATAAGACAATCATTCAAATAGAATCTGTTTTTGTCCGTGAACGCACAAAGAGAATGTATTACAGAGCCAACTAAATTTTTTCTTTATACTTCGTTCAAAGTTGAGTTTGTCATTGCTTCTGATACCATCTCATTACTTTCAAGAAAAATTTTATATAGCTCTTCATGAACAGATAATCTTTTATCAAACACTTTTTGAGAGTAAATTTCAATCCGTTTATTTCTGTGAAAATACTCTCCAAGTAAAACGCCAATTAGTAGCCGTTCCAAAAATCTTACTCAAACCTAGCCAATATTGACTATTAGATAGGTTTGACGTTTTCTTTCTGCTTCATTG
>NZ_JACSQR010000040.1:0-24087 GCF_014836505.1 Psychrobacter communis | reverse complement strand
ATCAGCAGAGTTAGGCTATACGAAATTCACCTCCACCCTAGCGTCGGGTGGAGTCCTCTTTCGTTAGATTGATAGATCGATCTCAAACTTTTTCGCCCACGTTAGGGTGATGTATAAGTAAATATCAGCCGTGGTTTTACTGCCTGTTAGATAATCAGTTTTACCGAGCTGCTCGTTGGGCAGTCTAAGCAAATGGGCGATTTTTTCTTTGGCCTTTTGTTTTAAGCTTTCTTGTGCTGCATCCCCTTCAACAAAGCCATCAGGGCCAAAGAGCGGGGCAAAGGCTTTATGCAGATCCGCATTCAAAAACCCTAGCCAATGCATCAGTTCACCTTTACCAGCTGGTGAGGTATCTGAACCAAATATATTGGCATCGGGATAGGCGGCATCGATATAGACTTGGGTGGCGATGTTTTGAGTAATGATAGTGTCGCCATCGACGATAGCTGGCACCGCGCCTTGCGGATTGATACGTAGATATTCTTCTGATTTAACCGAATCATGATTTAATAGCTTGAGCTCGTAATCTGCGCCCGTCCATTCGAGGGCGGTGTGCGGTACAACGGCGCAAGTTCCTGGTATGACATATAACTGCATAAATTACTCTTTTGAATTTGTTATGGCGTTCAATCCAGTCTAAACAGCCGATCTGGCCAAGTCAGTTATGTTATGTGAAGTTAGTTTTAGGAGATGTAGCATTATCATACAAACTTTATCTTGCATGCGTCATCCTGCATGTTGCTCAATCCATTCCGCCACCGTTGGCCAGATCTCTTTGGCAGCCGTACGACTGTTTAAAATGCGGCTATGGGTATAATCATCCAAGTCACCATGACTTCGCGCGTATTCACGAAAAACGTTAGCAGAGTTTTTGTTGAGCGAGCGATTAAAGTCGTTAAAAAGTGACAGGCAACCTCGAGTTGGCGAGATGAATTTATCACCCTTGGCGCTGATAGCATAAATGGGTACGGTAATATTCGGCATATACTGCCGATAATCAAAAATCGCACTTTCAGGAGTATTTTGCTGGCGAGTGTGGCTATCAAAAGTACTTTTCTGAATACCATTCGCATTTATATCACTTTGTTTAATAAAACTGCTGTGGAAGTTTTTATGCAAATTCCACTCATACCATTGATTCATGGTGTGATGGTTTTCATTGATGGGTCCCAGTTTGAGTTTTCTGGCGGGTATATAGCCAAATAGACGGGTAAACATCTTGGCGGCGACTATTTTAAAATAGTTCTTCAGATTGACGATGGCGCCGTACACTTGGCAAGCAAACATGCTGATGCTATTTATTTTATTGATATACTGCGGATTTTGAATGAGAAACATCGTTAAGCAAGCGCCGCCGCCACTATGGGTGACGCAGTGTAAATTGCTGAGCTTTAATTCGTTAAATAAATAATCAAAAGTGGCGGCAAAATCATAGGTGGCGACAGTTTCGAAATTGAATTGGTCTGTGGGGTTTGAGCTTGCGCCATGAGCGCGCCATTCCATGATATAGCAATGATGGCCAAGTCCAGCTAGGTATTCGGCGATTCTTAAGCAGGTTTTTTTGTCCGAAAAAGTACCATGGGTTAAGAAGATATTTTGACCTTTATGAGCATTAACGATAGATAATTGATGGCTTTTTTCATTATCAAAAACTTCCCAAATAGCGATTTGTACGGCATCTTTGGTGGTCACAGAATTTAGATTCTCAGTCAACATACTGCTCTCTCAAAATAGTTAAGATTCTGATATTTATTCTTTTAAAATTTTCATAAGCTCTTTAGTGCATTCTACGCCCGCTAGACTTGATAAGTCTGCACGCCGTCTTTATATACTATGAAGATAAAGGCAGCTTACTATAGGTAAGCCTTATTAAAAATAGCCATCGCTTAAAACCTCAGCGCTTAAAAATCGCTACTGCCAATTCACACTAGCCCAGTCGGAATTATGCGTTAAGTGCGCTATAATAGACACCATAAAGAGCCATAAAGAAGTTTTCATCACGGTCAAAGCATTAAAACGATAAGCCAAAATGATGGTGATTTCATTAGTCCCAACCTCACATAGACGACACAGTAGACGTGGACAATATAACGCTTGTGTCATAACACATAGGAAGCATTATGAGTGAACACAATCCAACTGATACTCAAGTAGACCCTACTGCCGATTACGAGTCAGCATTAGATACTGAGCAAACCGAAGCTAAAAGTAACATTACCATCACTGAAGCGGCGCAAGGGTATTTGGCAGATTTACTGGCGAAGCAAGATACCGATGGTATCGGCGTGCGTATTTTCGTCGAACATCCAGGTACACCGCGTGCCGAATGCTGTATGGCTTATAACCAGCCGGGCGAAGAAGACAGCGCTGATTTAAAACTGACTTATGACGATTTTTCGGCATTTATTGAAGCGGCGTCCGTGCCTTATTTAGAAGATGCGGTGATTGATTATAATAAAGACCGTTTTGGTGGGCAGTTGACGTTCCGTGCGCCAAACTCAAAAGTGCCAAAAGTTGGTGCCGATGCCAGTGTCGAAGAACGTATCAATTATGTCTTACAGTCGGAGATTAATCCAAGCTTGGCCGCTCACGGCGGTGATGTCCAGCTGCTTGAATTGGTTGAAGAAGAAGGCGTTGGTCTGACTGCTATACTGAAATTCGGTGGTGGTTGCCAAGGCTGTTCAGCGGTTGATATGACCTTACGTCAAGGTGTTGAAGTGCAGCTGAAACAACAAATTCCAGAGCTGACGCAAGTCATCGATGAAACCGACCATACACGTACAGAAAACGCTTATTATAAATAGAAAATGACAAGTCGTTATAAAAAATAGCGCCGATATCATCTAAGAATATGCTTATTAGTTTCTTTGTTTATAAAAATTGCTTATGAATATTTGTCATTAAGAGATAAAAAATTTGCTATTCTTTTAATAAAGAAGCTGGGTTATGATTAACTCAGCTTTTTTTATGACTTTTTGTTATAACTAATTTTGATAAAAAAATATGGGTTTAATAACCTATTAATACCCCTGTAAATATCCCATAAAATTTTAGGAGCACCTTATGAGTGACGGACAACCAGCCAAGCAGAATACTCAGCGCCTTGAAACCTTAGCCATTCACGCTGGCTATAGCGTCGAGCCAACCACCAAAGCGGTCGCCGTGCCTATTTATCATACCAGCTCGTATGCCTTTGATAATACCCAGCATGGCGCCGATTTATTTGATTTAAAAGTTGCTGGCAACATTTACACCCGTATCATGAATCCGACGACGGCGGTGTTAGAGGAGCGCGTTGCGGCACTTGAAGGCGGTATCGGGGCGTTAGCAGTTGCCTCAGGTATGGCGGCTATCACTTATGCGATTCAAACCATTTGTGAAGCAGGTGATAATATCGTCGCCGTATCGACCTTATATGGCGGCACTTATAATTTATTTGCCCATGCTTTGCCGCGTCAAGGTATCGAAGTCCGTTTTTTTGACCATAAAAACCCTGAAGCGATTCGTGATTTAATTGATGATAAAACCAAAATGGTCTTTGCAGAAAGTATCGGTAATCCACTAGGTAATATCGTCGATATCCAAGCTCTGAGTGACATCGCCCATGAATATGGCGTGCCAGTGGTGATTGATAGTACGGTTGCGACGCCAGCGCTGTGCCGTCCATTTGAGTTTGGCGCTGATATCGTCATTCATTCATTGACCAAATATATGAGCGGTACTGGTACTTCGATTGGTGGCGCGATTGTTGATAGCGGAACTTTCCCTTGGGGCGATTATCCTGAGCGCTTCCCATTATTAAACACCCCAGATGAAAGCTATCACGGCGTAAACTTTGTCAAAGACGTCGGCGCAGCGGCATTTATTGCCCGTGCTCGTGTCGCGCCACTGCGTAATACCGGCGCGGCAATCAGCCCGCTCAATGCCTTCGGTATCATGCAAGGTATGGAGACGTTAAGTTTACGTATGGAGCGTCATGTCCAAAACGCCCAAGCAGTTGCTGAATATCTACGCGACCATGACAAAGTCGCCTGGGTAAAATATGCTGGTTTGCCAGACCATCCTGAGCATGAGCTTGCTAAAAAATATATGAAAGGCACGCCATCCGCTATTTTAACCTTTGGAGTAAAAGGTGGCCTCGAAGCAGGCGCGCGCTTTATTGATGCGCTGCAACTGATTAAGCGCTTGGTCAATATCGGTGATGCTAAGTCGCTCGCTTGTCATCCAGCGACCACGACCCATCGTCAGCTTAACGAGCAAGAGCTGGAGAACGCGGGTGTTAGTGCGGATATGGTGCGTCTGTCAATTGGGATTGAGCACATTGAAGATATCAAAGCTGATTTAGAGCAAGCACTTGCCGCTGTTTAATTGAGCGATTATTTTGTTTTATAAATGAATACTAAAAAGCCCATATCCGATGACATGGGCTTTTGCTTATTAGATGCTAAAGTTTTGTAGGCAATCCTAAATAAAAGCGCGAAAATATTATAAAGTGCTACTGATACAAATTTTCCTTGCTTGCTGTGCGACTTCGTCGCTCCAGAGGCTGCGCAAAATTTATCCCAGCAGCACTATCTTTTATTAGGAGTAAACTAGAAACGCCATCTCAGACACTTAGATTTTAGCGCTTTAGTAATCAAATAATCCAGCCACTAAACTGTTAAAACGTGGCGCGAGATATCTTGATACTCTTGCGATGATAAACGTGGGCCGAATTGCTGAATCACTTGGGCGGCGATTTCGCTGGCAAGTCGTCCGCATTCTGGCAAGCTATAATGCTGTGATAAAGCATATAAAAAGGCCCCAGAATAGTTATCGCCGGCACCATTGGTATCAATAATATTAGTAACAACTGGCGTCGGAATCTCATAAATCTCAATATCAGACTCATCATTTGGCTTATGAGCGATAATAGCGCCATTGGGTCCATCGGTAACGACTGCTGTCTGACAATGCTCAAGTAAGGCACGCGCCGCCGACTTATGCTGTTTTTTATCGGTGAATAATTTTGCTTCTTCACTATTACAAAATATCACCGCGACTTTATTGCCAAGCATGTTGAGTAAGCCTTCTTTGGCAAACTTTACGACCGCAGGATCAGCAAAGCTGACGGCAATTTTGGCACCATGGATACCGGCTTGTTGGCGTAGTTTGGTCATCGCAGGCTGAATCCCTTCGGACATCGCCAAATAACCTTCTAAATATAACCAGCCAGCTTGCGTTAATGCTTCAAAATCGACGTTATCAGCGGTGATATCGCTTGAGGTACCAAGGAAAGTTTGCATGGTACGCTCACCATCTTCGGTCACTGCTACCACACATGAGCCCGTCACACCGCCTGCATGAATCGACTGCGGGGAGGTGGCGACGCCCGCTTCGTGCAAGTCTTTTAGGTAAAACTCGCCTTGCTTGTCATCGCCGACGCGGCAAGCATAAAAAGGTTTGCCGCCCAAACTTGCAAAGGCATACATTGCATTGGCCGCTGAGCCGCCGCCCGCTTGTTTTGATGGCTTAATCTCTGCCAATTTAAAATATGCCAATAACTGCTGCTGCTCTTCGATTCCTGCTAGCGTCATATTGCCTTTGGTCAGGTCAGTTTCTTCTAGCGCTGCATCTGACAGCAGATATTCGTGGTCAACCAAGGCATTACCTATCGCCATCACATCGTACATACTGTTTTTCTCCTCAATGAATTTATCAGTTTTTAACCTATATTTTTAGCTGAAAATTATTCTGCTTGCAGTTCAAGTAGGCGTTGATAAAGTGCGTTTTTCTTAACGCCTGTAATATCAGCTGCCAAGGCGGCGGCTTTTTTAACCGATAAGTCCTCTAATAAACGCTGCAATAATTTATCGTGAATACTGATATCATCATCATCCTGCGCCATATTTACCCCAGCGACGACCACGACGATTTCACCGCGTCGCTGATTGTCATCGGCTTTGACAAATTCGACCAATTCGCCAAGCGTGCTTTTATGCACGGTTTCAAAGGTTTTGGTCAATTCACGGCAAAACGTCACTTCACGCTCTGCCCCAAATATAGCCGCCATATCTTCTAAGCTAGCGACAATACGATGCGGCGCTTCATAAAATATCAAAGTTTCGGTACGTGAATGGAGAGCCGTTAAGTGTTTTTGGCGCCCGTGGGTTTTGGACGCTAAAAAACCAATAAAGCTAAAGCGGTCTGATGGCAATCCTGCAACCGATAGCGCGGCAATGGCAGCAGAGGCACCAATAATAGGGGAGACGCGAACGCCAGCGGCATGGGCGGCTTGCACCAATTGATAACCGGGATCGCTAATCAGCGGCGTACCAGCATCACTAATCAGCGCAACCGAATGACCTTGCTGAATCATCTCAATGATTTTGGGCGTTTGAATGGCACTATTGTGTTCATGATACGCCCAAAGCTTATGATGACCTTTTTGTTTGGCAGCGCCATCAGACTCGTTTTCGGCGTCATGTCTATTATAATAAGCCGTTCCTTCTTCGCTATCTTCAACCTTATTAGCTTTGGTATTAATGCCAAAATGTGATAACAGTTTGCCTGAGGTGCGGGTGTCTTCACAGGCAATGATGGCAACTTGCTTTAAAACATCGATTGCGTGCGGTGTCATGTCGCTTAAATTACCAATCGGCGTGGCAACGATATAAAGACAAGCTGGCATCGCGGTAGGGCTAGACATGAAAACCTCGGAGTATTAAGAAATTATCTTAAGAAAGAACATTAAAAACGCATATGAAAAGCGATTATGAAAACGCGAAAGTGGTTAGTTTAGCATGATGTGCTATGATAATTCTCAAATGTTCCGCTGATCGATAGCCATGATAATAAAAGCCCGTGATGGTAAATAACAAACCTCTAACCCTGACTTCGCCGACCCAGCGTCAAGGCAGCCGTTTTGAGCAGCAGGCGTGTGCGTTTTTACAAGCGCAAGGCTTGATATTGATTGCGCAAAATTGGCAACAACCAAAAGTGGGTGAGCTCGATCTAATTATGCTAGAAAAAGGGCAGGCATGGTCGATACTGGTATTTATTGAAGTGAGGCAGCGGCAGCGTTCAGGATTTGGTGATGCGGCGCTTAGCGTGACGAAAAGTAAGCAGTATAAAATTATCAAAGCAGCCCGCTATTTTTTGCAGCAGCATCCTGAATATAATGATTATGAGTGCCGGTTTGATGTGATAGCTTATGATACCAATACTAAAAATAACAGCAGGGACGTTAAAGAAACGACGTCAAAAAACACTCAACCAGAATGGCTGCAAGGGGCTTTTATTGCCTCGGCTTGGTAATAGGTTTTTTTAGCGTGAGTATTTTAAAAAATTAAGCCCGATAACTCAGCTAAAAAAGTAAAATAAATAAGCGTATCAAGTTACCGTTACCAAAAGCCTAAACGCCTCGGGTAAATATTCAGTAAAGTAGCGCCATTAAAAAGTCATTAACTACATAAAGCTATCACCATTATTATCAAGCGTCACACTATTAGTTACCAGCTACTCACCAGTTAATCACTACATCATGTTCTAAGAGGTAAATCATGACACGGATGCATTTGTGCACTGCTATTTTTGGTTCATCACGCCGTAAGGCGATTGGCGTTATGCTATTGACCAGCATCGTCGCCACAGGTTGTACCACCAACTATCTGACCAATAGCACAGAAGGAACGTATGGCGTACCGATGACCGAGCGCACCATTCCGCAGCGCCTGCTCGACCGCAGTATCGAGCATACCGTCAAGATTAACGTCTATGGTCTGCAAGAAAATTTGCAGCAAATCAGCCGTATGAGCATTGATAGTTTTAATAGTGAGGTGCTACTCACCGGTGAGGTGCCAACGCAAGAAATTAAGACAGAAATTGAAAAAGTGGTTGGCTCTATGCCAGATGTTCGTCATGTTTATAATGAGCTTAATGTGAGCGCCTCAAGGGGCTATAGCTCAACCGTTCACGATGGTTATATTACCTCCAAACTACTGGCAAAAATAGCCTCTAGTAACGGTGTGAAAGCCTCGCAAATAAAGGCGGTCACCAATGATGGCGTGGTTTATATTATGGGTCGCATGACGCCGACGCAGCAAAGCCACCTGATTGATATTGCCAATAATACTGTCGGCATTACAGAGCTGGTGCTGCTGACCACCGTCGTTGACGATAGAGGGGTGAAGATAGGCGAGGACGATATCATGTATGAAGAGAATTTGGCCAATCCTACCAAAGGGCCAGCGTTCAATAGTCGGGCAGTACCTGAGGTTACAAGTGCGGTAGAGCCACCAGCCATCAATGCTACTCCGATTATCGTCGACGAGAATGGCGCGCCCGTTAATTAGCTGTCATTAAGTTGCCATTATCAAGTTGCTATGTTTACCTTTATCAAAAGTCTTGTCTCGCTAATAAACACAAGAAACCTAAACACTCATAACAGGAACAGAACGATAAACCCCCAGTCTGCCAGTAAGATATAAAACGTAAAAAGTAGAAGTGTGGCTTTAGCCAAAAACGCGCTAATTAAAATAATAAAACATGAAAAAGCCGTGACTCTACTATTGAGTTTTAATCAACTATGACCCAACGACAAGCTTATAATAGGAATACTGGCGATGAAGGATTTAAGTAAAGCAACCGTACAGCCTGCACCAAGAAAAAATCGCCTACCTAAACCTATCAGCGTAGGTGTGACAGCAGCATTGGCTGTCGGCGGTATTGCGCTCGCGACTCAGCAAGCACAAGCACAAGCACAAGCATTATCGGCACTGGCTGTTGTGAATAGTATCACCTTAAATGGCGGCGTTGGTGTCAGTAAAAATATCTTGTATGGCGACAAACCTTTGCAGGATTTAGATATTTATTATCCCAAACCTTTAGCAAAAGCCATGCAGTCAAAAAAAGCGACTGCTGATAACGCTATTAACGACAGCTATCCGATGGTGGTTTTCGTCCATGGCGGCTCGTGGGAAAGCGGCAGTAAAGATGAATACGCCTTTGTTGGTCAGAGTTTGGCACAAGCAGGCTATGTCACGGCAGTGATTAATTATCGTAAAGCACCTGAGCACGTTTATCCTGATTACGTGCAAGATGCCGCGCAGGCTATCGCTTGGAGTTATAAGAATGCCGAAAGTTTACATGCTGACCCCAAGCGCTTGGCGGTGATAGGGCATTCTGCTGGCGCATTTAACGCGGTTGCTGCCGTCGCTAATGAAGATTTTTTAGCGCCGTATGGGGTAAAACCAAACGATATTAGCGCTGTGATTGGCATCGCAGGGCCTTATAGTTATGACTTTCGTAAATTCAGTAGTGCCAGCGCTTTTGGGGCAAACGCCACGCCCGATAACATCATGCCAGACCGTAATATTAAAGGCGCACAGCCGCCCTATTTATTATTGACTGCTGAAAAAGACAAAGTCGTCCATATAAGCAATACTGTTAAAATGACACAGGCGTTAAAAGCGGCGGGCGTTAAGGTTGAAACAGGCGAAATCGCTGGCGCCAGTCATGCCACCAGTATTGGGGCGATGGCGCCACCTTTACGCTGGGTCAATAATGTACGTGCGCAAGTGCTCAGCTATTTGGATAAAACGCTGTAATAGTTAACGCTGCAATAGTTAAAGGCAGTTGTAGAAGACAGTACTGTAAGATGGTCAAACTCTTGTTATAATGGCTAACTTTATATCCACCTATTAAACCTTTAAGGCAGAATATTCTATGAGCATGAACGCTGACGATTTGATTGCATTTTTACAAACTCACTTTCCTGATGCTTTTATTCAAGCTGCCAATCAAGGTACTAAGTTTGATGTACGGGTAGTTGATGCCAGTTTTGAAGGTAAGCGCGCAGTACAACGCCAGCAGTCCGTTTACGCATTGGTCAATGACAAAATTGCCAGCGGTGATATTCATGCGCTCAATATTCAAGCGTTAACGCCTGCCGAATGGGAAGTTCAATCGCAAGGCTAAGCTTTTTTTATGACTAGAATTTGTCGCACCGGCAATGGATATTGCTGGTTTTATCATTTCTGGTTTTTCATATTTTTTATATTTATCGCTAGGTTGTCACCTTTATGGATCAATTTTTAATCACCGGTAGCAGTCGTATCGCAGGGGAAGTCACTATCTCAGGCGCCAAAAATGCCGCTCTGCCGTTACTCGCTGCTATGATTTTGGCCGAGACCCCAACGACATTGCGCAACGTGCCATCGTTACAAGATGTGCGCACCTTGATTGAATTGATCGCTGGCATGGGCATTGATATTCAAAAGCAGGGTGACACTGTCGTTTGCGATACCAAGAATATCGATAATTTCTATGCGCCGTATGATTTGGTCAAAACCATGCGCGCCTCGATTTTGGTTTTAGGTCCTTTGCTGGCGCGTTTTGGCGAAGCCGAAGTGTCTTTACCGGGCGGCTGTGCTATCGGCTCACGTCCTGTCGACCAGCATCTAAAAGCCTTTGAAGCCATGGGTGCTGAGATAAGCGTCGAAAATGGCTATGTCAAAGCGCAAGCGCCAAAAGGCGGCAAGCTTATCGGTTGTAATTTTTCATTTGATATGGTGACGGTTGGCGGTACGGAAAACGTTCTTATGGCCGCGGCATTGGCAAAAGGCACGACCGTACTCGGTAACTGTGCGCTTGAACCAGAAGTGGTCGATTTGGCCAATATGCTGGTAGCGATGGGTGCTAAAATCAGCGGTATTGGTACGGCAACCATGACCATCGAAGGCGTTGAGCGCTTGCATGGCTGTGAATATTCAGTCGTACCCGATCGTATCGAAACCGGCTCCTATCTTGCCGGTGCTTTGATGACGCGCGGTGATGTGCTGACCAAAAACACTTCGGCACTTTTATTGGCGCCTGTGTTAGAAAAATTTGAAGACATGGGAGCGATTATCACTACAGGCGATGATTGGATTCGCGCGCAAATGCAAGGTCGCCCACTACCAGTCAATATTCGTACCCAGCCACATCCAGGTTTTCCAACCGATATGCAAGCGCAGGTCATGGCGATTGCCTGCCTCGCTGACGGTACCAGCACCTTTATCGAAAATATCTTTGAAAATCGCTATATGCATGTGCCAGAACTCAACCGCTTGGGCGCCTCCATTCAAGTAGACGGTCATACAGCTGTGGTTAAAGGCGTCGAGCATTTTACTGCGGCCCCAGTGATGGCAACAGATTTGCGCGCGTCGATGTCACTGGTCATGGCGGCGGCTTCTGCTGAAGGCGAGAGCTTGATTGATCGTATTTACCATATTGATCGTGGCTATGAGCACGTCGAAGAAAAACTGCGCGCGCTTGGGGTCAATATCGAGCGTATTAATACTAATGACTAAATTGATTCACTAACCATTGTTATTAGTATGGACATATAACAAATTAATAATGCCTGTTAACTAAGGCAGCTAACTGTACACGGACACGAGTCATTATGACTGAAGCAAGTAACAGCTTACCAAATGATGGTTTATTAAATGAAGTAAATGAGGCGTTTTCAGGTTTGACACTGGCGCTATCAAAGGGTCGTATCTTAGAAGAGACGATGCCTTTACTGCGCGCTGCTGGTGTTGAATTGTTAGAAGACCCTGAAGCGTCGCGCAAGCTTATTTTCCCAACTTCTAACCCAAATGTACGCGTATTAATTTTACGCGCCAGTGACGTACCAACCTATGTTGAACACGGCGCTGCTGATTTTGGCGTGGCGGGTAAAGACGTGCTGCTTGAGCATGGCGCCAATCACGTTTATGAATTGCTCGATTTACAGATTGCCCAGTGTAAGCTGATGACAGCGGGCGTGAAAGGTGCGCCGCTGCCAAATCGTCGTCTGCGTATCGCGACCAAATACGTCAATGTTGCCCGCGCTTACTTTGCCAGCCAAGGACAGCAAGTTGATGTGATTAAGCTGTATGGTTCGATGGAGCTTGCGCCATTGGTTGGTCTGGGCGATTTGATTGTTGACGTCGTCGATACCGGCAATACGCTGCGCGCCAATGGACTGGAAGCGCGCGACCATATTTGTGATGTGTCGTCACGCCTTATCGTCAATCAAGTCAGCTACAAACGTAAATTTGCTCTGCTTGAGCCGATTTTAGACAGTTTTAAAAATAGTATTGCTAGCGCTTCTTAAATGAGCGTTTATTTAATTTTGATAAAACACTGTTATTAAACGCTAGCAATCATTGATAATATCAAGCATGACTATACAAAAATTTAAACCAGTTTGGCGCTCTAGGATAGACATAGCGTGCTAAACTGGTTTTATTGTATTTGCTTGCTAGAAAATAAAAGCTCAGTATAATCTGAGTGAGATAACTAAGAATAAGTACAAATAAGCGGAAATAAGCAGACAGACCAAACTATTTTTATTTGCTCTTTTATCCAAACTATTTTTTTATAGCCGACTTTTATGCTCACCTATAGGATTCAGTCATGCGCCAACTAAGTACCCAAGATGCTGATTTTGACAGTCAATTGACCCAGCTTCTCGCTTTTGAAACCGTCAACGATGTTGAATTATTAAAAACCGTTGACGATATCATTGCAAAGGTACGTCGTGGTGGCGACAGTGTGGTATTGGCGTTGACTCAAGAGTTTGATCAGCATCCAGCGAAGGCGATACAAGAGTTAGAGCTGTCTAAACAAGCGCTTGCTGACGCGTTTGCCAATCTTGATGATGAGGTAAAAAAGGCGTTAATGACAGCAGCGACACGCGTGCAAACATTCCATGAGCGCCAAGTGCAAGAAACTTGGCAATATGAAGATGAGCTTGGCAATCGTTTAGGTCAAAAAGTCACACCGCTTGATCGTGTCGGTATTTATGTGCCCGGCGGTTTGGCCTCTTATCCATCTTCGGTATTGATGAATGCGATTCCTGCTAAAGTGGCTGGCGTTGCCGAGGTAATCATGGTGGTGCCAGCGCCAAAGGGCGTGCTCAATCCATTAGTGTTGGCAGCGGCGCATTTGGCAAAAGTTGACCGCGTCTTTACCATTGGCGGAGCACAAGCGGTTGCTGCCTTAGCTTATGGTACCGAGACCATACCAGCCGTAGATAAAATCACAGGTCCTGGTAACAAATATGTCGCTGCAGCGAAGCGAGCAGTATTTGGTCAAGTTGGGATTGATATGATTGCCGGTCCTTCTGAAGTATTGGTCTATGCAGAAGGAGAGGCACAAGATCGAGCCGATTGGTTGGCGATGGATTTGTTATCGCAAGCGGAGCATGACTGTATTGCCCAAGCTATCTTTGTCACGACAAGTAGAGAGCAGTTAGAAGAAGTAGCAGAGGAAATTGAAAAAGCCTTAGCAGAATTGCCAAAAGCCGATATCGCCCGTGATTCACTAAAAAACCGCGGCGCGCTGATTTTGGTCAAAGACCGCGCGGAAGGTATGGCGGTGATTAATCGCGTTGCCCCTGAGCATTTAGAGCTGTCTGTAGATAATCCTGATGCACTGCTAAATGAGGTTCGTCATGCGGGCGCTATCTTTATGGGTCGTCATACACCTGAAGCGATTGGCGATTACTGTGCCGGTCCCAACCATGTGTTGCCGACCTCTGGTACCGCGCGCTTTTCTTCTCCGCTCGGTGTTTATGACTTCCAAAAGAAATCCTCGATTATTTATTGTAGTGAGGCGGGTAGTAAACCACTGGCTGCGACGGCGGATATTTTAGCGCAGCGCGAGGACTTAGAAGCCCATGCGCGCTCAGCCCGCTATCGCTACCAAAAAGATAGTTAATAATCCAGTTAGGTAGTTGAGTTTTAATAAGCTAATTTTAATATTTACGTTTAATCATTTATGTGGCTAATGAGTAGGATAACTTATGAGTGAGTTAAAGATAGACACCAGACTTTGGTCATCTAAAGCGCGAAATCTGTCACCTTACGTCCCTGGCGAGCAGCCTCAGCATGAAAATTTGTGCAAATTAAATACCAATGAAAACCCATTTCCGCCGTCACCAAAAGTCGGCGAGGCCATCGCAAAAGTCTTAGCGCAGCAAGCCGATGAGCTGCGTTTATATCCTGCGCCTGAATCGGATGATTTGCGTGCCGCATTAGCAGAGTTATATAACCTTGATATCAATCAAGTGTTTGTCGGTAATGGCTCAGATGAAGTATTGGCATTGGTATTTGCCAGCTTTTTCTTAAAAGAGCGCCCTATTTTAGCGCCTGATATTAGCTATAGTTTTTATCCGGTTTACGCTCATACCTTTGGTATTGAGTTGGTACAAATCGCCCTAGAAGCCGATTTTAGTATCAGCCCTGATGCTTATCGTCAGCCTTGTAGCGGTATCATTATTGCTAACCCAAATGCGCCAACGGGCATGCTGTTATCGCTTGCTGATATTCGTAAACTTGCTGGCGAGCATTCAAACTCAGTGGTTGTGATTGACGAAGCTTATATCGATTTTGCGCAGAAACAAGAAAATGATTCAGATGCAGAAGTGTCGGCGATTAGTCTAATCAATGACTGCGATAACATCCTTGTCACGCAAACTTTTTCAAAATCACGCTCGCTTGCCGGTTTACGGGTCGGTATGGCGTTTGGTAATGCCTCGTTAATCGAAGCACTGACGCGTATGAAAAATAGCTTTAATAGCTATCCGCTCGATAAGTTGGCGCAAGCAGGAGCAACCGCAAGTGTCTTAGATGTCGAATATTTTACCCTGACCTGTCAGCAAGTCATTGATTTACGCCAAGCGCTCAGCGCTGATCTTATAGCGCTCGATTATGAGGTGTTACCATCGCACGCCAACTTTGTCTTTGCGCGTCCAAAAAACGGCGATGCCAAAGGTGTGGCAGCTGATTTACGCGAGCAAGGTATCATTGTGCGTCATTTTGATAAACCGCGCATCAATGAGTACTTGCGTATCACCGTTGGTACGGCAGCGCAGAATCAGCGTTTGATTGAGGCCTTAAAATCGCTACAAACAGAGGCTGAAAGCGTTACTGAGTGATGTTGCTGAGTAATACCTTGTTTAAGATTTACACCTTAATAATATGAAGCCAAAATAACAAGTTATATAAATAAAAGAGCCTGCTAACGTTATGTTAAGCAGGCTTTTTATTGGTTCTTAATTTACCTTTTAAATAAAGCTTAAGTTTATTGCTTTATATTGTTTTGAGCTAAAACGCCTAATAAGTTGCCAACTTTATCCAAACATTCTTGATATTCAGCATTGCAATCAGAAGCAACCGTGATACCACCGCCTGCCCATAGGCTGACATGTCTTTCTTGTTCTAACTTATCATTCGATAAGGTATCGGCTTGCAAAGTACGAATTAATACATTCCATTGACCGCTACCATCAAAGTTCATATAGCCCAGGGTGCCGCAATACGCACCGCGCGCGGCACCTTCTACCTCTGAGATGATTTCAACGGCGCGTTTTTTTGGCGTTCCTGTGATGGAACCGGCGGGCAAACTGCCAAACAATACTTTGAGCGGATGACTATCTGTCTTTAGCTCAGCGGTAATGGTGCTGACCATATGATGTACATTGCTAAAGCTTTCAATCGCAAATAATTGCGGCACTTTGACGCTACCGAACTTGGCATATTTACCCAAATCATTGCGCAATAAATCAACAATCATGACATTTTCGGCACGATCTTTTTCGCTATCGATAAGCTGCTGTTTATAAGCGTTGTCTTGTACAGTATTTAACCCACGCGGCATCGTCCCTTTAATAGGCTTGGTACATATATGGTGCTTACCACTATTATTGTCTTTGATAAAGGTAAAAAACAGTTCAGGCGAGCAGCTTAACAATTCAAATTGATAATCTTGCGTATCAACGCTTATTTCACTATCAAAATCATTAACCGCTAAATACCCTGCAAACGGCGCTTGGGTATTACGATGCAAGGCAGGTAAGTAATCAATCAGTTTTACTCCGCTACCATTAGTACTGAGAGTATTAAAAGCGCCTTGCCATTTTTGGGTGAGATTGATTTGATAGCAGTCACCTTGTTGTAGATAGGTTTGCGTTTTATCAAAGGCTTGCTGATAATCTCGCTTACTCCATTGTGCTTTTAATAATAAAGGCGTGGTTTTATAGGACGTTTCAAGTGCTGGTTTTTCTAAAGCTTGGTTAGATAATTCCTTATCCAATATATCTAAATATGAGATAAGCGTTTTAACCAGTACGCCTTTGTGTTCGTCATCAGTATCAGTGACGCTGTCTTTTATAGTGAGCTGCCAGCTCGTTTGCTCAACATTTGGCGTTAGATAAATATCATAATGTCCTAAAGCGGCACAAGGCTGCGCTGCTAGCTCTATTCGCGCGTTTGGGCTAAGCTCATAAGCGGCAATATCATAACCAATAAAGCCTATCAAGCCATGCTGATAACTTGGCTGCTGCTCGATTTCTGTAGTCGAGGAGCAATTGTTATCACAAGTATCATCTATGTCATAAGCTTGACTATAAGCAATTAAATCCTCTTGCCAGTCGCTATAACTCATATAGGCGCTAGTAATCGCTTGATCGTTTTTATCATGGCTATCTAAACCACCACGGTAAGTTCTTATAACTTTATAAATAGGCGCTGGCTTATTAGAGTTTGCTGCATCATTAGAAAGAGGATAAACCGACCAGCTCATTTTTGGTAATACACCAATTATGGGTCGGCCATCGTTATTCAGCCAAACCAGTTGCCAGTTTGCGTTAGGATTTTGTACATATAAGTAACGCTGTAGATGGGGCATTAATTCGGCAGCAGTTAGCCCACCAAAACGCCAGCTAGGTTGAGTAGCTGGCGATGGGACAGATGCTGTCTGCTCAGTTTTAACAGGCGGTGCTAGAGGCATAGTTAAGCATCAAACTTTTTAATAATAAGAGTGGCGTTAGTACCACCAAAGCCAAAGCTATTGCTCATAAGCGTTTTAAGCGCAACGTCACGCTTTTCAGTGACAATATCAAAGCCTTTGGCAGCAGGGTCCAATTCGGTAATATTGATACTTGGGGCAATAAAGCCTTCTTGTAGCATCAGTAAGCAATAAATCAATTCTTGCGCGCCGACGGCACCCAAGCTATGACCGGTCATTGATTTGGTTGAGCTGATAGCAGGGACTTGACTGACATCATCACCAAACACTTTGGCAATAGCTTTAAGCTCAGTCACATCTCCTAGCGGCGTACTGGTGCCGTGGCTATTGATGTAGTCAACGCTCTCTAAACCTGCTTCGGCAAGGGCAAGCTGCATACAGCGAACAGCGCCTTCACCACTTGGAGCGACCATTTCAGCACCATCGGAGCTTGCGCCATAACCGACGATTTCGGCTAATATATTGGCACCGCGCGCTTGGGCGTGCTCAAGACTTTCAACCACCACCATCGCGCCGCCTGCGGCAATCACAAAGCCATCGCGGTCTTTATCGTAGGCTCTAGAAGCAAGGGCTGGCGTGTCATTATACTGCGTACTAACCGCACCCATCGCATCAAACATACACGACTGCGTCCAATGCTCCGCTTCACTACCGCCCGCAAGTATGACATCGGCTTTGCCTAGCTGGATAAGCTCGGCGGCATGACCAATACAATGCGTCGATGTTGCGCACGCAGAGCTCAATGAATAAGAAATCCCTTGGATTTTTAACCCTGTTGCCAGTGCCGCTGATACCGAGCTGCCCATGGTTTTTGGTACTGCCATCGCACCGACACCGCGCAAACCTTTTTCACGCATTGCATCGACGGCATTGACGATGTTTTCAGTTGACGCACCGCCCGAGCTTGCGACCACACCCACGCGCGGGTTATTGTTAATAGTCTCAAGGGGCAAGCCTGATTGCTCAATGGCGTTTAACGCGCTGACATAAGCATAAAGGCTGGCATCACTAAAAAAACGCTTCAATTTACGGTCAATGCCCGAGGTATTAAGTTCTGCTTGATCAATACTACCGCTAACCTGTGATTTAAAGTTGTGCTCAGCATACGATTCATTGAACGTAATACCTGAGCGCCCTTGTTTAAGAGCATCGGTGACAGTCGCCAAATCATGTCCGATACAAGAGACAATCCCTGCTCCAGTGATAACAACGCGGCGCATATTCTATTCCTTATGAGTAACGATTTTTTGATAATGACCTTTAACAATCGCTTTTAAATGCTTATTTGACAGTCATTTTAGTGCGCAAAACCTACAATAGGCTGCTTAAATGCTGTTCGATAAATAAAAGTACAACTGTACTTTGAGTGATGGCATATAATAACGTATCAACGGTTTAAAATCTTGGCGTAAGTGTAAAATAACGCCAAAATGGTCTTTATTTTTAAATGAACTTATTATCAAAGCAGATAAAGTTTTTGGCCGTGTTAAAGCAGCAATGGCAGTAGAATTTCCGTTAACATAGTAAAAATTATTTTCAGCTAAGACGCATTTAATATATGCTGACGCCATGTATGGTTTAAGATAAGCGATACTTTTTGATACAAAATTGACGATAGTGATAACATTGTTGGCACTGACATTTATTGTAAGCGTTGGCTAAAATAGCAGTCAATTTGCGAAGTTCTGTTAAATAGCTCTTATAAATAATATTAATAACAAACACTCATCACATTAAGGATATAAAGATGGCAAAGCCTAGCACACTATTTAAAGGCATCAGCAGCGTTGGTTCTTTTACTCGTGGTAATTTGGAACGTATGGGCGCAATGATTGATAGCGTCAATGCCAAAAGCGGCAAACCGCGCCAATTTAAAGCAGTAAATCTCGGCGATGAAGACTATCAGCAGGATTTGTTTCGCGAGCAAACCTTAAAAGCCACCCAACAGTTACTGGGTACGCGCTTTGCTACTTATGGCAAGTATGCCAAGAAAATAGTGCCAAACAGCTTGTTTGATTCGACGGTCGATGGCGCTTTTGCGCAGATTGCTAAGCTTGCCTCCAATTGGAGTCAGATTGACCTGCCAAATCAGCATCGCTTCGCCAATATTGCAAACTTAGATAATGAGCAGCGTTATGCTCTAGCAACGGATATCGCCAATCAAAACCGCGCTTTGGCGACATTGGGCGGCTTAACAGGATTAGCAGGCCTACCAGGCTTACTTGCTGATACCTTGTGGTTGTTACTTGTCTCATTACGTACCGTTTATCAGCTAGGCGCTATTTATAATAAGCCATTGACTGGTAAGCAAGGCGTCAAAATGGCTTATGAATTACTGGCAAGTGCCGATTTGAGCAAAATGCAAGAAAAGCAGGCTTTATTAGCTGGTATTGGTATTGGTAAAGGCTTGCTTGATAATGCGCAAAGCAATGGTTTGCATAATGAGCTTAAAAACCTTGGTCTGAAAAATAAAAACGTCAATTTTTATGCCGAACAAGTAGATAATATTGCCAGCCAAATTGGCATTAACTTAGATAACATCAACTTATCATGGGTACGCCGCTTTTTACCAGCCACTGCCGTCATCGTTGGTATGCGTTACAACAGTCAGCTGATTGATGAGGTGATCGGCGTGGCACAAGCGACATTTGCACCAGAAGCCAAACTTGCTAACCGCGCCATTACTGACGATAGCAGTAGCGAAGCGCAGGTGAATAAAAGTACCGACAGTAAGAATGAAGAACAAAGCCCTAAATCTGACAATGCAAAAAAAGACACAGATAAGGCTGACGACAATAAGACCAAAGCTGAAAACAACAAATCTAAGACTGACGACGATAAATCTAAAGCTGACCAAACAGAAAGCGAAATAAAAGCTACCTCAGAGCCTGTGTCAAAAACCACTGATGAAGAGTCAGTAGATGAAAACTACAAAAAAGCTCAGGCAAGTAAAAAAGATTAACGTTTTAGTCTATAGCGGTTTAACTATAATTTACTGTATGAAGGCAGAAGCTGATATAAATCGGCTTATGCCTTTTTTATAAATATGACTTTTTTATGAAGGTATCTTAAGGCTAAAAAAGTATCTAAAATTCAAATTTTGCCTTGAAAAATAAACAACCAACTCCATTAATAGGAAACATCGATTTTACCATCTTGCAATGAAACAATTGCTCATCTTAAAATCTGTTGCTTACCGTTAAGTCTGCTACAATCTTTGCTCATGCACATCTATCGAATGTTGTAAAGGACAACCGCTCATAAGTGGTTGAAATAGCAGCAACAACTCTTTATAATACACTGTCCTAAAAATGGGTGTGCCAAAATCTGTCGTTGATGTCAGATTGCTGGTGCATTAGCCCATTTTTTTGTTTTATACCAAACGGGAGAAGGATGCCTTATGGCAACAACTAACCAATTGATTCGTAAAGGTCGCAAAACCATCAAGGAAAAGTCAAAAGTTCCTGCGTTGGAAGCGTGCCCACAACGCCGTGGTGTATGTACTCGCGTATATACTACTACCCCTAAAAAACCTAACTCAGCCATGCGTAAAGTATGTCGTGTACGTTTGACTTCAGGCTATGAAGTATCAAGCTACATCGGTGGTGAAGGTCATAACCTACAAGAGCACAGTGTTGTTCTTATCCGTGGTGGTCGTGTGAAAGATCTACCAGGTGTACGTTATCACACCGTCCGCGGTGCACTTGACTGCGCAGGCGTAAAAGACCGTAAGCAAGGTCGTTCTAAATATGGTGCGAAGAAGCCTAAGGTTTAATAGCTAATTGCTATTAAATAAGCTGATTTGTATCACCCATTAACTGTGCATGGGACTGGTGTTAGCTGTATTTTTAAGTTATTAATTGACACTATAACATACCGCCATGCAGTAAGGCTGACTGACAACTCGATATAACGCCATCCAATATGTAATTGGTGCGAGGTTGTGAATGTCAGACACTCCTGAAGAAAAGGATTATTATTATGCCAAGACGTCGCGTCGTTGCTGCCCGTGAGATCCTACCGGATCCTAAGTTTGGTAGCCAAACTGTTGCAAAATTCATCAACCATGTCATGAGTCATGGTAAAAAATCTACTGCTGAGCGTATCGTTTATGGTGCTCTTGAGACAGTAGGCCAGAAGCGCAACATCGAAGATCCAGTCGCTTTCTTTGAAGAAGTTTTAGAAAATGTCCGCCCAATGGTCGAAGTAAAAGCTCGCCGTGTTGGTGGTGCAACTTATCAAGTACCAATGGAAGTACGTCCCTCCCGTCGTACTGCCTTGGCTATGCGTTGGTTAGCTGAAGCTGCTGCTAAGCGTTCTGAAAAATCAATGGCTTTGCGTCTTGCAGGCGAATTGAATGATGCTGCTGACGGTAAAGGTAATGCTATGAAAAAGCGTGACGAAGTTCACCGCATGGCAGATGCTAACAAAGCATTCTCTCATTACCGCTTCTAAGCTGGTTTTATTTTTAAAACTGGTTTAAATGCTTAGGATTAACGGTTTCGATCAGTTAATCCTGATATTGTTGATTTATTCTATTGATTGCCGCCATCATTATTGGGTTGTTTAATTTTTCCTCAAAAGCTGAGAATGTATTAAACAATGTAGATGGCGGACATCTGTCAAGATGCTGTTTTGTAAGGGATGCTTTTCTATAAAGCCTGCAAAAAATATGCACCGCTTAAAAGAAGTCTCCTAAATTTGATGCCGCACTATTCTTAATATTTGCTCTTTTTTTGTCCGTATTTGGCCCAATAAACAGTAAGTAATATAGCAAAGTTCATGGTCTCATGGCTTTGTCATAGAGTATGAGGTAGAGACACAACACATTAATATATACACGAATTTCCCTAGGAAAACACTATGGCTCGTAAAACTCCCCTAAAGCGCTATCGCAATATTGGTATCTCAGCGCACATTGATGCTGGTAAGACGACCACTACTGAGCGTGTTTTGTTCTATACCGGTGTTAGCCACAAGCTTGGCGAAACCCATGATGGTGCAGCTACCATGGACTTTATGGAGCAAGAACAAGAGCGCGGTATTACCATTGCTTCTGCGGCGACGACTTGTTTTTGGTCAGGTATGGCAAAGCAGTTCCCTGAACACCGTATCAACATCATTGACACCCCAGGTCACGTTGACTTCACGATTGAAGTTGAGCGTTCTATGCGTGTTCTTGATGGCGCTTGTATGGTTTATTGCGCGGTAGGCGGGGTTCAGCCACAGTCTGAAACCGTATGGCGTCAAGCAAACAAATATAAAGTACCACGCTTAGCGTTCATTAACAAAATGGACCGTGTTGGTGCTGATTTCTACCGTGTGGTAGAACAAATCAAAACTCGTCTAGGCGGCAAGCCAGTACCGTTGGTTATTCCAATTGGTAAAGAAGATGACTTTGAAGGCGTTGTGGATCTTGTGACCATGAAAGCTATCTATTGGGACGAAGCGTCTCAAGGGATGAAGTACGAAGAGCGCGAAATCCCAACTGAACTACAAGAAAAAGCGGAAGAGTACCGTGAGTATCTAGTAGAAAACGCTGCTGAAGCCTCAGAAGAACTCATGAATGAGTATCTTGAAAATGGCGAATTGACGGTAGAGCAGATCAACGACGCTATTCGTCAATTGACCATCGACAACGAAATCATTCCACTTCTTTGTGGTACTGCCTTTAAAAACAAAGGTGTACAAAAGATGTTGGACGCCGTTATTCAGTATCTACCTGCGCCAATGGACGTACCTGCTATCCGCGGTATCCTTGACGACAAAGACGAAACTGAAGGTACGCGTGAAGCCTCTGATGACGCGCCGTTCGCAGCCCTAGCGTTCAAAATCATGAACGATAAGTTCGTTGGTAACTTAACCTTCGTTCGTGTGTATTCAGGTGTTCTAAAACAAGGTAGTAGCGTTTATAACCCTGTTAAAATGAAGCGCGAGCGTGTTGGCCGTATCGTTCAGATGATGGCAGATGCTCAGGTAGAGCTACAAGAAATCAGCACGGGTGATATTGCAGCCTTAGTTGGTATGAAAGACGTCACTACTGGTGATACGCTATGTGACGAAAACAACGTCATTACGCTAGAGCGTATGGAATTCCCAGATCCAGTTATCTCTCTAGCGGTTGAACCTAAGACCAAAGCTGACCAAGAAAAAATGTCTATCGCTTTGGGCCGTTTGGCAAAAGAAGATCCATCATTCCGCGTCCATACTGACGAAGAATCTGGTCAGACCATCATCAGTGGTATGGGTGAGCTGCATCTAGAGATTCTTGTTGACCGTATGAAGCGTGAGTTTAACGTTGAAGCAAACATCGGTGCGCCGCAGGTTGCTTATCGTGAAACCATCCGTAACGTAGTTGAGCAAGAAGGTAAATTCGTACGTCAGACTGGTGGTCGTGGTAAATTCGGTCACGTTTGGTTACGTCTTGAGCCTATGGATCCAGCGGGCGATGTTCTATATGAATTCGCTGAAGAAGTGGTTGGTGGTACAGTACCAAAAGAATTCCACGGTGCAGTCGACAAAGGTATCCAAGAGCGCATGAAAAACGGCGTACTTGCAGGTTACCCAGTTGTTGGCGTTAAAGCGACCTTGTATGATGGTTCTTACCATGATGTTGACTCGGATGAGTTATCATTTAAAATGGCTGGTTCTATTGCATTCCGTAAAGGCTTCATGGCAGCTAACCCAACCCTACTTGAACCAGTAATGAAAGTAGAAGTTGAAACGCCTGAAGACTATATGGGCGATATCATGGGCGATTTAAACCGTCGCCGTGGTATGGTTCAAGGTATGGAAGATTTACCTGGTGGCACTAAGCAGATTCGTGCAGAAGTACCATTAGCAGAAATGTTTGGTTATGCTACGCAAATGCGTTCAATGTCGCAAGGCCGTGCAACCTATTCAATGGAATTCCAAAAGTACGCTGAGATTCCAAAATCAGTTGCAGAATCTATCATCTCTAAATTCAACTCTAAAGATGAAGACGAGTAAATATTACATATTAATAGGACAATATTGAGTTCATTTCTCTATTGTCCGTAGAGATTGCGCCAATAATTGGTTAAAAGACTTGTTATTGGTCGCGATTTTCTTATAATATCTGCACATTGTATGTGCAACCTTTTAACAATTATCTTAATGTGGTCGGTATCCCTTAACTTGCGCATGTTTAGCAGTTAACTACTTGACCCCAAATAAAGAGGAAATACCCATGGCAAAGGCCAAGTTTGAACGCAGCAAGCCACACGTCAACGTCGGTACCATCGGACA
>NZ_JACSQR010000003.1:97920-121288 GCF_014836505.1 Psychrobacter communis | reverse complement strand
TGCTCAGCCAGTTTCTTGATGTCAGATTGGTTAGTCATTGCTTATTCTCCTGTTAGTGGATTATAAGCAGTTACACACTTTTTAGGAAAGGCTCGTATCTGGCGCTTATGCCTATACTAAATTGTCCTTAGCTAATAAGGAAAACACAAAAGCCGCATTGAAAGTCAATGCGGCTTTTATTTAAGAAATCTACTTTAAAGTTAGTATTTGTTTTCAGTACGCCATGCGTCTACTTCACGCTCAGCATCATCTTTACTGTGACCATAACGCTCTTGGACTTTACCAACGAGCTTATCACGGCTACCTTCGATGTGTAATAGATCATCATCAGTAAGATCAGCCCATTTCTGCTTGACCGTACCCTTCATTTGTTTCCAATCACCTTTTAGCGTATGTTCGTTCATTATTATAATCCTTATTTTAGTTATCAAATCTTTACGGTAAATAGTTTAAAAATTCTAATGCTATAAACCGTAAAGTGCTTTAGGAGCAAGTTATTATTTATGATTTATGATTGTTCTTATTTATCTCGTACTGTTTTAAGTACTTTACAGCTAGCCCGTGGCCAACTCGTGATACCAATATATAAATGTTAGACCGCCGTGTCTGTATGAGCAATGTTTGTAGTGTTGCTTAATTATGGTCATTGCTCTTGCTATGTTATGGAGGGCATAGTTGTGTAATATATAGAGTACTTTGTCAGAGCGATACGTAAAGAAAACCAGTAGCTAAATGTCTACCTATATAGTGCATTATCCTTTTTTATGTCTTTATCAATCCTAATTCTAAAACTATTAATGGAAAATCTTTTATGCATCTAATTGTAGACTTGTTATTTAATTAACTATAAGCTTATAGCTGAAATCATAAGCCTTAGACAATTAGGACAGAATAACAGTGAGTCCACTTAATACCGTAAACGCGACAAGATTAGATACGAAGCGTGAGCTGGCAAAAGCCAAAACCCGTCGTGCCTTATTAAAAAGTGCGCTGCAGCTTTATAGCTTGGAAGGCGCTTGCGGCATGAGTATGAACAAAATCGCTAAAGGGGCGGGAATCGCCCAGCCAAGTTTTTATAATCACTTTGACAGCGTAGAAACGCTACAAAGTGAGTTGAGTAGGCAATTAAAAGACAATTATTTATCACTGATGCGTAAGGCGTGGGCAGATATGCTTGGTGATTATCCAACGCTGTCTAGAGCGGCGTTCAATCAGCGCTGTCAGCATTGCTTGACGCTAATTTTTACAGCTGCCTTTCAAAATATTAGGTTATTCCAACGGTTACTCGAAGACAGTCTGCGCTTTGATTTGCGAGTAGAAGATAAAGGTTTGGGAAGTTTGTTTACCGACATACGCGAGGAATGGACAAAGATATTCATCCAAGGATTACAGTCAGCCGAGTGTTCTTTTGAGACGTTTGAAGTTTATCTCTGCGTTGATAGTGCGAGCGCGCAGGTTCATGAGTTGATATTAGGCTGTCATCAAGGACGTTATTCACAGCAGCAAGCAATTGCGATGTTGTGCAAAAACTTTGATGGGCTTTTTGGTGGATTTTTTATCAATAATGAGCAAGTAATAAGTAGCTAGTGAGCAAATTAATGAATGCTGAGCTCGCAAAATTTTTAAAACTAACGAATCTATTCATATCATAAAACGGAATTTAGTTAGCGAAAGCGATAGTAACGATCACAGGGAGCGTGACCATGAGCAGTAAACAAACCAAGACGAATGAGCAAACACATTTTAGAACCTGCAATCTGTGCGAAGCGATGTGCGGTATTGAAGTAAAGCACGATGGAGCAAAAGTATTATCGATTAAAGGCGATAAAAATGACCCATTTTCTAAAGGTTATATTTGCCCAAAAGCAACTGCTTTGCAAGATTTGCATGAAGACCCAGATCGCTTGCGTCATCCCATCGAGAGGACGGCTAACGGTTGGAAAACAATCAGCTGGGATGAGGCGCTTGGTAAAGTAGCTGCTGGCATACAGTCAGTACAAAAGAAACATGGCCAAAATGCTTTTGGTGTTTATTTAGGCAATCCCAACGTCCATAATATGGGCGGCATGCTGACCATTAAGCATCTATTAAGCAGTATCAAGACCCGCAGTCGTTTTTCTGCAACCTCGGTCGATCAATTACCGCACCATATCGTCAGCATGCACCTGTTTGGGCATATGCTGCGTATCCCCGTGCCTGACGTCAGTCGCACCCAATATATGCTCATCATTGGTGGCAATCCGCTGGCATCTAACGGCAGTATTATGACCGCGCCAAATATGCGCCAAAAGCTCAAAGACATCAAAGCCCGCAATGGCAAAGTAGTAGTGATTGATCCACGCCGTACCGAAACTGCTGACATTGCAAGCGAGCATCATTTTATACGTCCAGCAACCGATGTTTTATTTTTGCTTGCTATGCTCAATGAAATCTATGACCAAGGTTACGCGGACAAAGCACGGACTAATAATAGAGCGGCGGCGCTTGCGCCAGAGATTGCGCGCTTGGCAGATTTCGCTAAAGACTATAGCGCAGAGTTAGTTGCTGATATTACTGGCATTGCCGCAAATGAGATTAAAAGACTGGTCAAAGAGTTTTGCGAAGCCGAAAGCGCCGTCTGCTATGGGCGCATGGGCGTATCGGTGCAGGAATTTGGCTTATTAAGCCAGTATTTGATTATGGTGATTAATATCGTCACCGGACGTTTGGATGAAGTAGGCGGCCTCATGTTCCCCAATCCTGCGCTTGATGTGGTCAATAACTCCGGCCCAGGTTATTTAGGCAAACGTCATAGCCGCGTGAGTAATTTGCCTGATTTCAATGGTGATTATCCTGTCGTAGCGATGGGTGACGAGATGCTGGTAACAGGCGAGGGTCAATTAAAAGGCTTTATGACCGTTGCAGGCAACCCTGTCCTCAGTACGCCAAATGGTGAAAAATTAGATAAAGCCTTTGCCAATTTGGACTTTATGGTCGCAATTGATTACTTTGTCACAGAAACCAGCCGGCATGCCAATATTATCTTGCCACCCGTCTCGCCGCTAGAGCGTGACCATTATGACGTTACCTTTAATAATTTTGCCGTACATAACGTCGCTAAATACTCTCCAGCGTTGTTTGCTAAGAAAAAAAGTGCCAAACATGATTGGCAAATCTACTTAGAGCTGGCAAAACGCCTCGATAAAAAAGCGCCGCTTACGACCAAAATTGAGCGTCGATTGGTTAAGACTTTAGGACCAAAATTTTTGCTTGATCAAGGCTTGAGACGTGGACCTTATGCTGGCATGAATCTAAATAAACTCAAGAAAAAACCGCATGGACTGGATTTAGGCACGCTCAAAAGAATGCTACCGCAAGCAATAAAGCATAAAGATAAGCAAATTCATCTTAATATCGATTTTTATCAAGCCGATTTAGCGCGCGTGCAAACGATGATGCAGGATTATGATGACAAACAGATTTTACTTATCGGTCGTCGTCATGTACGCAGTAACAATTCATGGCTGCATAATAGCTATCGCTTGGTCAAAGGCAAGCCACGCTGTACGCTGATGCTGCATCCTGAAACAGCGAAAGAATATGGTATTAAGGATGGACAGGAAGTAAAAGTGACCTCGCGCGTTGGTAGTGTGACGATCGTAGCAGAAGTCACCGATGAGCTAATGCCTGGCGTAGTCAGTATTCCTCATGGTTGGGGTCATGGTCGTAAAGGCGTGCAGCAAAAGATTGCGCAAGCGCATGCTGGTGTCAGTGTTAATGACTTGACGGACGATACCTTAATCGATCAGCTAAGTGGTAATGCAGCAGTCAATGGCGTACCTGTACAATTAGAAGCAATCGCGCTAGAGGTGGTTGATTTGGAAACTGTTGATACTGAGGTTAATGGTGATATTAAATCAGGAAGCGCTGCATAAAATAGCTCTAAAATAAAAGTCTTTAATTTAAAAAGGCACTTAAAAAAGTGCCTTCTTTACGTTTTTAATTTTAAGTTCCTAAACCTATAAAATCAAAGTCTACTTGCGGTGTCTCGCCTTGTATCAATAAACTGATCGCCTTTGCCGAACCACAAGCATGCGTCCAGCCAAGCGTGCCATGACCGGTATTTAGCCATAAATTATCAAAGCTGGCGTTTGTATTGACACTACCATGACGGACTTGACCATGATGCGCGCGTCCTATTAATGGTACATTTGATGGCGTCATTGGGCGCAGTCCTGTCCAATATTGCATAGAATTGGCAATGATACCTTTGGGAAATAACTGCTGTACGCGACGGGTAATGGCTGCACAGCGCGTGCTATTTAAATCCATATTATAGCCGTTAAATTCCGCCGTACCTGCGACGCGTAATTTGTCACCAAGGCGCGAGGTGACTAATTTAAACTCATCATCAATAAGGCTGACGAAAGGTGCTAAATGTGGCGCACGCGGATTGACTTGATAAGTAGCTGAATACCCTTTGGCAGGGAAAATCGGCAGATGGATATTGAGCGGTTTCATGAGCAATACGCTATAGCTGCCAAGTGCCAGTACATAATCGTCAGCGCTAAAAGTCTGTGCGTTTTTGCCCTTGGGGCGAATGGTCATACTATGCACGTGCGGGCGAGCAGAATGGGCGTCAGTATTTAACGTCAAAATGTCGGTATCGTATAAAAATTTCACGCCAGCATCGATGCAGCGCTGCGCCAAACGCTGGGTAAATACATGCGCATTACCCGATTCGTCACGGCTGGTGTAAGTGGCGCCTTTGAGCTTATGCGCGATAGGGTAAAGCGCAGGCTCAAGGCTAATAGCATTATTAATATCTATCACATAACGCTCACAGCCGAGCTCTTGCATACGCTCGGTTGGCGCGATGGCAGCATCAAACTCAACTTGGTTGGTATAAAAATGCATGATACCGCGCGTTTGCTGCTCGTAATCAATACCAATATCAGCACGCAGCTGCTGCAATGCTTCGCGTGAGTACAAGCCCAAACGCACCATCTGTACCAAATTGGCATCGGCTCGTTCTGCGCGGCATTCTTGTAAGAACTGCATTGCCCATTTCAACTGCGCTTTATCAGCTCGCAAGCGGTAGAGCAGCGGTGCATCTTCACGAAACAACCATTTAAGCGCTTTCATCGGCGTGCTCGGATTCGCCCACGGGGTTGCGTGCGAGACGGATATCTGCCCACCATTGGCAAATGAGGTTTGCATGCCAGCAGCAGTTTCGCGCTCAATGACGGTCACATCGTAGCCTGCTTGCCGAAGATACCAAGCGCTGGTCACGCCCACCACACCTGCTCCGAGTACCGCAATATGGGTCATAAATTGCTCTGCTACGTTTTTAGTAAAAATGCTTTTTAAAATACCAAATGGACTACCAAACGTTTCACGTTATTTTTGACGGGCGACATCTGCTTGTAGTGCTGGTGGTAAATCTAATATCGTAAGCTCACTATCGGCTAAATGCTCTGGGCGGGCAACAACCAATGCCTTAAAGCCATTAGCATTTATATCATCATCAGCAATGGCATTGACCACCTGAATTTTCTCTAGTTTATCACCTGCGGCTGGCACCTCGCCTGTGCCGCTGACATAATGTAAAAACGCTTTTGGCGCGGCTTTAAAGTAAATACGGGCAATAACTTCTTGACCGAGGTAGCAGCCTTTATCGTAGTCCATACCGCCGCGCTGATGTAGGCGCAGCTCTTGCGGCTGAAACTCGCCTCGTGTGTCCGCGACTATCCAATAATTACCCGCTGCAAGACTCGCCTGCATCCACGCTTGAGTGTCATCGATAGTATTATGCTCGTCTTTATGACTAAAGGTTGGCACTCCATCGAGTACGCAAGGATAAATGGGCGTTGGTGTACTGGTATCAAACTTTGAAAAGGCGCCAAACTTTTTAAGATGCGCTTGCAAAGCCTCAGCGCAATCGGCACTGATGACTACATCAAAATGCTTTTCGTCTTGTTTTTTAATCCAAAGGCCAAAATCGATACGACCTTTTAAATTGCTAAGCGCCGTTGCTTGATAGCTAAGCCCAAGCTTAGTGACATCAGAGGTTAGCTGCCCTTGTAAGAACTTTGCGGCATCTTCACCTTGAATGGTTAGTTGAACAAATTGTGGCAATGTTGATTGAGTCATTATTATTGTCCTATTTATGAGTCGCTATAGCCTCAGATATTAGGGTTAATACTGAGTGATTAAAGTCGTTATAAAACTTACTGTTAAAATAATGCGAAAAAGTCGTTATTTAAGTTTTTACCATCTTTTTAGTACCTAAAGACAAATGGTTATCAAATCAAATTTGGTTACAGCAGAGTACCACAAAAAACCACGTGATAAAAAACGTCCGCGTTAAGGGATAAGCGAATGTATCAATTAGTCACAGTTCTGTGTTTACAAGCGGAGCGATTGGTGAAAGCTGGCGAGTTACGGTACAATGTTAGCGTTAGAATACACCCAATTTATCACGGCTGACGAGGAAATTATGAGCTTACCCAATTGCCCAAAATGCGATGCTGAATATACGTACGAAGATGGTGCGTTACTGGTATGTCCGATGTGTGCTCATGAGTGGACCGCGGCTGAAACCGATGCGGCGCAGGCTGAAGCGCAAGATGCGGTCATTCGTGATGCGGTCGGTAACGAGCTGCAAGATGGCGATACCGTCACCGTGATTAAAGACTTAAAGGTCAAAGGATCATCAACCATTATCAAAGTCGGCACCAAAGCAAAAGGGATTCGTCTGTTGCCAGATGCCTCTGATGGTCATGATATCGACTGTAAACTCGATGGTTTTGGACCGATGAAGCTCAAATCGTCAGTGGTTAAAAAAGCTTAAGTTTTTGTTAATTAAGTGATTGTTAATTAAGCTATTGTTAATAAAATAACATCAAAAGAATAAGTAGAGACTAATTATGAGCACTAAAAATGAACAACTCTTTGCACAAGCCCGCAAACATATTCCTGGCGGCGTAAACTCACCGGTTCGCGCCTTTGCTGGCGTTGGTGGTACGCCTATCTTTATGCACCGTGCTAGCGGCAGCAAAATCTATGACACTGAAGACAATGCTTATATCGATTATGTCGGCTCTTGGGGGCCGATGATTTTGGGTCATGCGCATCCAAAAGTCATTGATGCGGTTAAAAAAGCAGCTGATGATGGTTTGAGCTTTGGTACGCCAACGCCATTTGAAACCACCGTGGCTGATAAGATTTGCGACATCGTCCCAAGTGTCGAGATGATTCGCATGACAAGCTCAGGTACAGAAGCGACCATGAGCGCGATTCGTTTGGCGCGCGGCTTTACTGAGCGTGATAAAATCGTCAAATTTGAAGGCTGCTACCATGGTCATTCAGACAGCTTATTGGTAAAAGCGGGCTCAGGGATGCTAGATATTGGCGAGCCGACCTCAAAAGGCGTGCCAGCGGACTTTGCCAAACATACGATTACCATTCCTTATAATGACCCGCAAGCGATTAAAGAGTGCTTTGCAAAATGGGGTAGTGAGATTGCTTGCGTGATTGTAGAACCAATCGCCGGCAACATGAATATGGTCATTCCGACCCAAGAATTCCATGATACTTTGCGTGCAGAATGTACCGCCAATGGTGCGGTGTTGATTTTTGATGAAGTCATGACCGGTTTTCGCGTCGGACTTGGCGGCGCGCAAGCGCATTTTGGCATTGACCCTGATTTGACCTGCTTTGGTAAAATTATCGGTGCTGGCTTACCCGTTGGTGCTTTCGGTGGTAAAAAAGAAGTGATGTCTTGTATCGCGCCACTTGGCGGCGTTTATCAAGCGGGTACGTTATCAGGTAACCCGCTGGCTATGCGCGCTGGTATCGCGATGTTTGAAGACTTAACCGTTGATGGTTTTTACGCCGAATTATCTGCGAAAGTAGACCAGCTTATTGATGGTATCCAAGCGGCGGCGGACAAGCATGGTATCAATCTGCGCACCAATAAACTGGGCGGCATGTTTGGGATGTTCTTTGTTAAAGACAAGGCGACAAACGTACCACAAAACTTCGATGACGTCACCGAGTGCGATATGGATGTGTTTAATACCTTTTTTCATGGCATGTTAGAGCGCGGTATTTATCTTGCGCCATCTGCCTATGAAGCGGGCTTTATGTCGATCAAGCATAGTGATGCAGACATTGAAGCGTCTATTAACGCCGCTGATGAGATTTTTGCTGAAATGGCAAAAGCGTAAATCATTTGGTTAAAATTACTTGTCTAAAATTTAAAGTTTAATGTTCTTTAGAATTTATATCTGCAACATAAAAACCAGCAGGATTATCGTGCTGGTTTTTTTGTGCCTGCGCATTAATAAAACGAATTTTTAATAAATGGTGGAAGTTTTTTAGGCTTGAAAATAATCTATAACCTAAAAGTATCCTTGTTCTAGAACCTATAATACAACGACTAAGTTGTGCTATTCTGAGAGCACCAATCACGTTTTAGCAAGGATGCAATTTGATGGATAATAGCTTTGAAAATAATGCGCCAAGTAGCCGTGTTCCGCCATTATGGCAGCGAGCTTACGAGCAATATGGCTTGGAAAATAATTTGGATGTGTTAAACGGTAAGGACAACCTGCTTGATTTATTACAACCAAAAATTGATCAGCACAGTAGCGCTATTGCTTTTAGCATGGGCGCTGCCACCTTAAATTTTGCTCAGTTAGATGTTGCAAGTCGCCGCTTTGCTGCTTTTTTACAAGCACAAAACATTCAAAAGGGCGACCGTGTTGCGGTGCAATTGCCAAATATATTGCAATATGCGGTGGTGCTGCTTGGTTGTCTGCGCGCAGGGGTAGTATTGGTAAATGTCAATCCGATGTATACCCAGTATGAGTTGGCCCATCAGCTGACAGACTCTCAAGCGTGTGGATTGGTGATTCTCGATGGTATGTCGGCAGCTTTCGATAAATTGGATGATGAGGTTAAAGCGCAACTGTCTTTAGTCGTACATTGTTCTATCAATCCGAGTGCTGAGCTTATCGATAATGATATTGCTATCCTTAACAGTATTCATTGTTCAACCGAAAATGACGGTGAAAATGAGCTTACAGTTGCAAAATCTCATCAAGAACGTTATGTGAGCTTTGCTCATATTATGCAAGCGTACCATGCAGATCAGTTTCAGCCACCGACCATCACGCGCGAAGACTTGGCGTTACTCCAGTATACGGGCGGCACAACGGGTAAGCCAAAAGGCGCGATGCTTACTCATTATAATTTGATGGCTAATATTTGCCAGTGTTATGCAATGTTTGGCAGCGTTGTCGAAGCAGGTCGCAGCGAGCAAATCAAGATACTTAACCCTTTACCGCTCTATCATATTTTCTCCTTCACGGTTTGTGGTTTACTGGGTATTTATGGCGGCTGGGAAGATATATTGATCACCAATCCGCGCGATATCGATGGCTTAGTAAATAGCATTGAACAGCATCAGCCGCATGTGATTCCTTCGGTCAATACGTTATTTAACGGCATGCTCCATCATCCAAAGTTTACCGAGCTTGATTTTAGTCGCTTGGCATTATCTATCGGTGGCGGCACCGCGATTATCAAAGCGGTATCTGACCGATGGCAGCGCGCTACAGGCATGATTATTAATGAAGGTTATGGCATGTCAGAAACGTCGCCGGTTATCTCTTTTAATCCACCAGGGATAGATAGCTTTAATGGTAGCGTCGGATTACCTTTAGCCATGATGGATATCAAAATCATTGATGAGCAAGGAGCCGCCTGCGCTGTTGGCGTGCCCGGCGAAGTGGGGATTAAAGGGCCACAAGTGATGCAGGGTTATTGGGGTTTGGATAATACAGAGACCTTTACCGATGATGGGTACTTTAAGTCCGGTGACATCGGCATGTTAGATGAAAATGGCTTTTTGACATTGATTGATCGTAAAAAGGATATGATTTTGGTTTCGGGTTTCAATGTATATCCAAATGAAGTGGAAGCGGCGCTGACGGAACATCCTAAAGTGCTCGAGGTGGCTGTCGTTGGCATTGAAGATGCGCACAGTGGCGAAGTGCCAAAAGCGTTTGTGGTTAAAAGAGATTCCAGCTTAACGGCTGAGGAATTGGCGGCGTTTGCCAAAGAGCGTTTGACCGGTTATAAGCGTCCGCAAGCTTACGATTTTATCGATGAGTTACCAAAAACCGCTGTAGGTAAAATACTTCGTAAGTCTTTACGCTAAATAGCTGCTAAATAATAGATTTTTGATAACAACATAAAAAACTGGGCTAGCGTCTTAAACTGGCCCAGTTTTTGTTTTTTCTGTTTATTATCAATAAATTTAACGCGCTTTATCGAACTTACGGTCTTTTAAGCTCAAATTACCGCGGAGCACGTCGGTGAACATACGAATATCACCAGCAAAACTTTGTAATGGGTATTTAAAAGTAGCAGGTTTGTTTTTCTCAAAGAAAAAATGCCCGACCCACGCGCAAGCATATCCCGCAGCGATGCCTTTAAGCAGCGGTTTGGCTGAGCGATTTTTGACAGACTTTGCTAAGCCTAATAAGCCAAAGCTACTACCCGCGAAATGCAAACGGCGGCAAGCCATATTTTGATGCTCATTTAGATAAAAGTCATAAAATTTATGTTTGGCGAGGTCTGCTACCTTGATAAGCTCGCCATTACTTTGTTTATTAATATGAGTATCGGCACTTTCAGTTTGGGCAGCTTTGTTTTGTAAGGTTTGGGTAGTAGTTTGATTCATGGTTTTGCTTCCTTGCAAATTAGTTGTTTTAAATAAAGATGAGTATTCAATCGCAAAATTGGTCGCTGCTTTATGTAATGAGCTTATATAACCAATGTTTATAATATAAGTAAGTGCCTGTTATCTATTACAATATACCGGCTAATTATGAGATTCTAACGCATTTTCAATGTAGCAAACCGATGGTATTAAGACAAGCGTTAGAGACTGACTTTAAGGTTCTGATTTAATCATTGTTTAGCCAGTATTTAATTGAGTTTTCTTAGATATTTGGATGTTTTTGCAAGCTGTGTTTAGCGATGGTAGCCGCTGACTTGCCAGCGTTTGGCATAAATGCTTTAATGGCAAAACTTGCTCATATTTTTTATTTTAAAAGCTTGAAAGCTTTTAAATACCACTTTATCTAATACGGTAACAATCTCACTTATGCCCAAAGACTACCTAAAAAATCCACCACTTGCTGAAGATGAAATGATGGCCGCTATTGATATCGGCTCCAACAGTTTTCATCTGGCGATTGCGCGTCTCGACCACGGTGAAGTGCGAAAAGTGGTGTCTATGTCTGAAAAGGTGCAGCTCGCTGCCGGACTCGATGAGAATAATATCTTGGGCGCGGCGGCTGAAAAGCGCGGTCTTGAATGCTTAAGCCGCTTTGTGGCGCGTTTGGATTCGGTGCCGCCCGAGCGTATTCGCGTGGTAGCAACCAACGCCCTACGCCAAGCAAAAAACGCCAATGACTTTATTACTCGGGCCAATAAAATTTTGCCCAAACCGATTGAGATTATCGCTGGACGTGAAGAGGCACGTTTGATTTATTTGGGCGTTTCGCATACCAATGCCAGTAGCGATAAGCGTTTGGTTATTGATATCGGCGGCGGTTCGACAGAGTTTATCATCGGTCAAGAGTTCGATCCGTTATTGACCGAAAGCTTACAAATGGGCTGTGTTGCTTTTACCCAAAAGTATTTTGCGGACGGCTTAATTACCAAAGAAGCTTTTAATAATGCCATCTCAGCGGCGCGCAAAGAAGTGCTGGCGATTAATGGTCGTTACCAAAAAACCGGCTGGAGTAGTGTGGTTGGCTCAAGTGGGACGATTAAAGCGGTGCGCAACGTCCTTGTGTCAAAAGGCTGGGCAGATGAACAAGAACGCATCACCTATAAAGGTGTTAAAAAGTTAGAAAAATTATTGCTTAAAATTGGCAACGTCGATGACATTGAATTAGAAGGCGTCAAAGAGCATCGTAAAGCGGTTTTCCCAGCGGGCGTTGCGGTATTGCGAGCGGTGATGAAAGTGCTCGGCATTGAGACCATGGTGTATTCAGATGGCGCGCTGCGTGAAGGCGTTATGTACGATATGCTTGGACGTTTTGCTAGCGAAGATGTGCGTGACCGCAGTGTGCTTGCGCTGATTAAACGCTACTCTGGCGATAAAAAACAAGCCAAACAAGTGGTCAAAACCAGCCGCAGTTTATTTGAGCAAGTCAAAGAAAAGCTCGGACTTAGTACAGAAGATGGTGATTTACTCAGACGCGCGGCGTCATTACATGAAATCGGTTTAGCGATTGCGCATAGCGGCTATCATAAGCACAGTGCTTATTTGGTTGAATACTCTGATATTCCAGGTTTTTCGCAGGTCGATCAAAAACGCATGGCGCAGCTGATGCTCAATCATCGCCGTAAGCTCAAAGCGGATATGTTAGAGCAGGCTTGTATAATCGGTGGCGATTCGCTGGTTTATCTGTGTTTGCTGCTACGTTTGGCGGTGCTCGCACATCATAGCCGTAGCGAGCATGAATTACCAAAACTGGGTTTAAAAGTGATTGACAATAACCGCTGGCAAATTACCGTTGGTGAAAGTAGTGAGCACTATACTTTCTTATTGTCAGACTTGCATACGGAGATTGAGCAGTTTGCTAAATGGGGCGTAAAGCTGAGTGTTGTTGATGGCAGTGTAATTGAGGCATAAGGGCTGATTGCTCATACTGTTTCTTAATGCCGACTCTTAGTACTGATTCTTAATACTGATTCTTAATGCGAAGCCGTTACTATTATAATAATGGTGCTACGGATTAACGTAACAAAGGCAGCGTTGTCAGTAATGCCATGCGATTTAAGATGTGCTACTATAGCTTCTATTGAGTTTACAACTGTACTTTCATTATTTGAGAGTCGATAACAGTATTACCTAACACAGCCATTATTAACCATCACCATATTATATAGAATTACGAAAGGGAAGCGTCTATGAGTACCGTCTGGGATAGCGTTCAGCTTGCACGGCATGCCAAACGTCCATTATTTATGGACTATGTCAATCAGCTGTTTACCGAATTTGATGAGTTGCATGGCGACCGTGCTTATGCAGATGACAAGGCTATTCTTGGTGGTCTTGCGCGCCTAGATGGTCAGCCTGTAATGGTAATTGGTCAGCATCGTGGTCGTAGCACGCGTGAGCGTATCGCACATAATTTTGGCATGGCAAACCCCGAGGGTTATCGCAAAGTCATTCGTTTGGTCAAAATGGCTGAGCGCTTTAATATTCCGGTGATGACCTTTGTCGATACCCAAGGTGCTTACCCCGGAATCGGTGCTGAAGAGCGCGGCCAAGCGCAAGCCATTGCTGAAAGTATCGCCGTATTCTCTAGCCTTAAAGTACCTGTTATCGTCACTATTATTGGTGAAGGCGGCTCAGGTGGCGCATTGGCAATTGGCGTTGGCGACAAAGTAAATATGCTCCAAAACAGTATTTATTCAGTTATTTCTCCTGAAGGCTGTGCGTCTATTCTGTGGAAAACTGCGGAAAAAGCCCAAGATGCTAGTGAAGCGTTAAAGTTAAATGCCATTAACCTTTATCAAATGGGTTTAATTGACGCAGTTATCGACGAAGGCGAGGGCGCCCATCTTCAACCGCAACCTGTGATGACGGCGCTAAAAGCATTAATCGTTGAGCAATTAGATGAGCTTAAAGACATGGATGCGCATGAGCGCTGTGAGCTGCGTTATGAGAAATTGAAGTCCTTTAACTCAGAAGTGATACTGCCTTGCTAAGCATTTATATGAAAGTATATTGCTAGGTTACTTAAACTTAGCTTTTAACGATATCGCTTTGCGCTTAATGTTAAAATAAAGACGTGTCATTTTATGGCGCGTTTTTTTGTGCCGACTTGTTTATGTTTTAATTGATTGATACGTAAATAAAACCACTCAGTAAATAAGAACGATTATGAACAGTAGCGCCATCCTTCCACACGCCATTGAACCAATTGCAGAACTGCCTGTCGATGCTGTTCTAGCAGAGGCATTGTTAAAAAGTCTAGCTGAATATGGCGAGCAACTACATGGTCGGCGAGTTTGGCTGGCCTGTAGCGGGGGGCGTGATTCGTTGGCATTGGCAGCACTTTGCGTACAGCTTTATCGCCAAGGTAAGCTGCCATTTTTGCCGCAATTATTGCATGTGAATCATGGTCTGCAAGCGGCTAGTGGCGCTTGGGCACAGCACGTTGCTAATTGGGCGAAGGCGCAAAATATACCCTGTCGAATCTTACAGGCGCAGCTCAATGGTCGAGATGAACAAGCCGCACGGAAAGCGCGTTATGATGTGATGCGAAGGCAGCTTAATCAAGATGATGTTTTATTATTAGCTCATCATGCCGATGACCAAGCGGAAACGGTTTTAATGCGTCTGATTCAAGGTGCTGGCGTAAACGGCTTATCAGGTATGCAGCCGTGGCGTGTACAGACAAAGGACGCACATCGTATCGCATTATGGCGACCGTGGTTGACTATCAAACGCGCGAACATAAGCGCCTATGCACAGCGTTTAAAGCTGCCATATATCGACGATCCAACCAATGATGCTGGTGATAATGTCCGTAGCGGCTTACGTCGAGATATTATGCCGATACTGGCGAGCTATAACTCCAACGTTATTGATAATATTGCTCGTAGTGCGCAATTACTAAGTGACGCGCAATTGATAGTTAATGCCCAAGCAGGCGAGGATTTGCAGCACACAGAGGTTGCCTCATTACAGCTACCACCTGCCCAGCGCGTGCTAAATATAGATAAATTGCAAAAACTACCGATTTATCGTCAGCGCCAATTATTGCATTATTGGATTGGTCAAGATGAGCCATTACCGCCCGCTAAACAGCTCGTCGATGATGTCTTAAGTCTAAGCCAGCGTGATGATAATGACCATCAAACGGCGCTATTTTGGCAAGGTCGCAAGCAGTCGTATACTGTTCGCCGTTATCGTCAACAGCTTTATCGTTTAAGTAGTGATTGGCTCAAGTGGTTAGAGTTGCCGCTTGCCAAGCAGACTCAAACCTTATTTAATTTTACTGAGTCTAATCTTATTAAGGCTGATGTTCAGGCAACTGGCAGACAACCTGTTGCAATTAATTTACGTAATGAGGATAAATTTGCTTGGCAATTAAAAGTTTTGCCAAATGAAGTAATTCAGCTATTAGAAAGCTATAACGTAGAAAGCGATACAGATAAGCTTAAGATTACCTTTGCGCCATTAGAGCGCAATCAGCGTGTGCAAACTGCATTAGCATCACGTTCACAAGCGGGCAAAAAGCTCTATCAAACTTTAGGTATTCCATCATGGCTGCGTGAGAATTTGATCGTGGTGAGTGTGACTTTGATAAATAAAGAAAGTAGTGAAAATGGGCTTTTAGAAAGTGAGTACCTAATAGAATTGCCTATTTTATTAATATCGCCTTTTGCAAGTTGGGCGTTGAATGCTGCGCAGGCGAATATTAGTGTAGATGTAAAACAGCTTGTCGCATTTATCAACAGCCATTTAACTCTGCATAAAACCTGTTAAATAATAAATATGGTGCGTTCTATAGTGATAATTACTTAAACAGCAACGCCATTACTGAGTCTTTCAATTTATCAAACGACGCCAGTAGCAGTATGGTAAACTGAGTGTCATTTTACCTATCATTATGTTAGTTTGAGTGCCTTTGCATTTTTTGAATAGGAGACACGTATGTCAGTATTAGATAATAAGAAAATCAGCTTTATCGGTGGCGGTAATATGGCGCAGGCTTTGATTAGTGGACTTATCAGCTGCGGCGTCAAACCGAGTCTGATTACCGTTGCTGATCCGAGCAGTGAAGCGCGCGAGCAATTGGCTGCTAAAGGATTGAATACGGTCGATCCAACGGCCGATGCAAAATCGGCGGTTATCGGTGCTGACATCGTGGTATTGGCAGTCAAGCCGCAAGTCATGAAAGCGGTGGTCAGTGGTTTTGCTGATGCTTTAGATAAGCAGCTGGTGATTTCAGTGGCAGCAGGGTTATCGACTGAGCTATTATCAAATATGCTCGGCGGCTATGGCAATATCGTTCGTGCGATGCCAAATACGCCAGCGATGATTCAAATGGGCGCGACTGGTCTGTACGGTACGGATGATATTTCTGCTGAGCAAAAACAATTGGCAACCGCAGTGATGGAAGCGTCAGGTCTGGTCATGTGGGTCGATAATGAAGAGCACATGCATGCGGTCACCGCCGTATCAGGCTCAGCGCCAGCTTATATGTTTTACTTTATCGAAGCGATGGTCGATGGCGGAGTCGCGTTAGGATTGGATAAAGAGCAAGCGTCAGCGCTAGCGATGCAAACCATGCTTGGCGCGGCAAAAATGGCGCTGGGTAGTGAAGATGCACCAAGCGAGCTACGCCGTAAAGTCACTTCACCAAATGGTACCACCCAAGCAGCTATCGAGTCCATGCAGGCCAATGACATCAGCCGTCAAATCGTTGAGGCCATGCAAGCTTGCGCCGATCGTAGCCAAGCGCTAAGTGAAGAGATGAGTAAATAGTACTGAATAGCTAGTACGCTATTGATAGGGCATGTCGCGGTTGATGAGATGCCTTATTAATAATTATAAGAACTTAAAGTCGTAAAAAAATTAAAGTCATAAAAATGCCTGATAATGACATTCGTCATCCTAAATCCCGTTAATAATGTCACATTGAGTAGCACTTCATGAACAACCTGTTATTGCAAATTTTTGATTTGGTCACTACCTTCGCCATGATGTTGGTGTTTATCCGTTTTATGCTGCAGTTTGCTGGAATGGATGCCAGCAATCCTATGGTTGCCCCTGCTTATAAAGCCACCCATATCGTCGATGTGTTCGGGCGTATTTTCCCAACCGTCGCCCAAGGTCGTATTAGTATTGCTGCCATTGTATTGATGTTTTTAATTCGTCTGATTGATATCTCTGGTAAGGCGGCTTTGACACATAAAGGTATTGCGCCTGTGCCGCTATTTTTTACTGGTACTATCAGCTTGGTATTAGACTTTTTGCGTATGTGCCGCTATCTCGTTATTGGTTCTATCATTGTCAGCTGGATTGTGGTGTTTACCCAATCTCAGCATCCGATTATTGGTATTATTGTTATGTTGGCTGAACCAATTTTAGCGCCGTTTCGTCGTATCACGCCAAACTTGGGTATGATTGATTTATCGCCAATGATTGCCTTTTTTGCCTTTTATCTGCTTGAAATCTTTATCGGCAGTTTGGCATCAAACTTTATGCCGATGTTGGGTTAGGCTGGCTTAATAAAATTTAAAAAACTAGCGATTCTATAAAAGATACAAAAGGCGCTCTATATTTTATAGAGCGCCTTTCTTTATTTACCATCTATAGATTGTTCTAAAATTCTACAAAGCGATTGGGTATCAATTGAGCGTTGGCATTATTAGGGTGCGGCGCATCAGCGGCACGCAGGGTTTGGGTAATCCAACTATCTGCCGCTTTTACCGCATCGATAAGCGCGTCACCCATCGCCAAACGTCCAGCGATAAAGCTCGCTAATGAGCAACCAGAACCGTGAAATTCACCCTTTAGGCGCGGTAAAACGCTTTTATGCACCATCTCGCCTTTAATATAGAGATACTGCTTGATATCACCGCTGGTAAAGTCGTGTGAAGTTTTGACCAATACCGCTTGAGTGCCTTGGGCGCATAGTTTTTGCGCACCGATATGTAAATCTTGCTCGCCGCTTAAAGCCCGTAGCTCATGCGTATTTGGGGTGATTAACGTCGCATAGGGCAGTAGTTTTCTAAACGCCGTTACCAAGGTTTGCTCATCGCCCAAGCTGCCGCCACTATTGGCAACCAATACCGGGTCGAGGACAAATGGCGTCTCAGCTGCGATAACCTGCTCGGCAAATAAACGCGTCAGCATGGCGATATTGTCAGTGGTGCCAAGCATACCTGACTTAACCACGCGCACAGGCAAATCATCGAGCACGGTAGTCGCCTGCGCTGCTACCAAGTCGGCCGCACAAGCCTCAAAACCAAATACTTGCTGCGAGTTTTGAATGGTGATCGCCGTACAAGCGATAGCGGCATGGGCACCTGCTTGACCGACTGCCTCGATATCCGCTTGTAACCCAGCACCACCTGACGGATCCAATCCTGAAAAACACAGTACTACCGGTCGCATAACCCTTCCTTTTATTTATCCTAAAATCAATCATAAATACTATAGCCATCCATTGACCAAAAAGCCATAGCCAGCAGATTTTGTTAAATATAATCAGTGGAAAGTAATATCAATATATCTGCTGATATCAATTTTTTTTGCTTGCTTGCTTGCTGTGTCTGTGCAGACAGAGGCCACGAAAAATTGATATCAGCAATCCCGTAGCGTTTTTAGAATATTTTGACTATAAGTAATAAAACCTAAAAATTCTGAAACTCACCGCTAAATAAGATATTCCTTATGCCTAGAGAATAATAAAACCATTTAAATTAACAATTATGACAAAAGCGGCATTAAATCTGTAGACAAGGCTTGCAATTCGTTTCGGCTTTGTTATAATACTCGCCCACGGCATAAGACGTATCATTAGCATCGATACTGTGTTTAGAGAAATAGTTTTTATAAAAATATTTTGATAAGCGTCTTAAATCGTCCGGTGAAGTGGGTGAGTGGCTGAAACCAGTTCCCTGCTAAGGAACCATACGTGTAAGCGTATCGAGGGTTCGAATCCCTCCTTCACCGCCATTTATTCAGTTGTTATAAAGAGTAATGACGCAAAAATAGCGTTAATGATATTTTAGATTAACATTCAAAAATAATTTGAATTTAATTAAAAAATAAGTTGACACAAGCGAGATTATCTATATAATAACCAACCTAATTTACTGCAATTGTTTTTGAATAATTCAGTAGATAATGTGCAAAGTACGCGCTTGTAGCTCAGTTGGATAGAGCACTTGGCTACGAACTAAGGGGTCGGGAGTTCGAATCTCTCCAAGCGCACCATTTGCATACTAGCTTATTTGTTCATGTAACCATTAAGCTAAACTAAATTAATCGCCTGTCTTATGACAATTTGGCGATTTTTTTATGTCTGTCATTTTTATAGCAGTACAATCTGGTATTGATGTTTTTTCCTAAACTCAAATTCTCCTGCCCTTGTACCAAAAGTCTTGTCTTATCATAAGGTACGCTAAGCGCCTGAATTACGGTACAATGAGCGCTCTATTTTTCGCTTGTTATGGGCTGGTATCATGTCAAAATCATCACCAAAAGCTGCTACTAAAGCAAAATCGCCACGCAACAACTCAGCGCATCAAGACTCCGTTGCCGAAGAGGCAGTGATTGCCAAGCCAGGCACGCGTATGGCGGCCATCCTTTATGATGGTATGTTGATTTTGGCACTACTGTTTTTGGTTGGTACGGTGCTGACAGTAATTGGTACGCTATTGACGATGGAGACGGGCACGCAGTCACAGCAAGCCAGATCGCTACCGACATGGTATCAAAACTTTATTATGACCCCTTCGTTTATCCTGACGCTGGTGGGCTTCTACGGGCTATTTTGGCGCCGCGGTGGGCAAACACTAGGTATGCAAACGTGGCGCTTAAAAACGGTCAATAATGATGGTCACCTGCTTACGTGGGGGCAGTCGTTCAAACGTATCTTGGCGGCGAGCCTGATGCCGCTGATATTTGGACTCATCGGTAGTGTCATCGGTGGTTCACGCGCTATCTTATTGACCAGTGCTTTTTTGGGCTTTGTTTTCAACTATGCCTTTTGTCTGTTTAATCGTCGCGGTTTGGCAATACAAGACATGCTATCAAATACCATCACTTTAAAAATGCCGAAAACAGAAAATGAAGGGCTATGGCGGGTGATTAGAAACCGTAAGCAGGATAAATAAATAGCATAAAAAAAGCTGAATCTTAATTAGATTCAGCTTTTTTATTGATCACTTAAATAGCAGTCATGGATAATTAAGCCACTTGTACCGGAATGATATTGGCAGTGTCTTTCACGGTATTGTCTTCGTTGCAATACACCAGTTTTGGCTGATAGGTAGCGGCTTCTACTTCATCAAAATGGGCATAAGCACAAATGATGACGATATCGCCCAGGTCTGCCATATGCGCGGCGGCACCGTTTAACGAGATAATGCCAGAGCCCGCTTCAGCGCGAATCGCATAGGTGCGAAAACGTTTGCCATTGGTGACGTTGTAGATATCGATAGATTCGTTTTCACGCAGACCAGCAAGGTCTAGTAGGTCACCATCGATACCGCATGAGCCTTCGTAGTGCAGTTCAGCATGGGTAACACGGGCGCGATGTAATTTGCACTTGAGCATATTAAGTAGCATAGGTTGCTTCCTTAGGGTAACTGATATAAATGAACCAAATCAAAAGCTTAATGGGGACAGGGTAAGTAGAATAAAAGTTATTTGCCTAAAAGTCACGGCTAAATTTACGCTTTGGCGATTTAAATGACTTAAATGTTTGCCATCAACGGCAGATTATTCTGGTAATTTAAAGCCATTAATCTGCGAGCGTGCTTTTTCAATATCACCATCTAATAATAACGTTAAGGCGTCAAAAGCAGCACTTAACGCGCTATCGATAGCCATTTGCTCATCAGGCGCCGCTTTCGATAATACGTGACCGCTGACTTTAGACTTGTGACCCGGATGACCGATACCGATACGCAGGCGATGAAAGTCGTTGCCAATGTGCGGGGTGATATCACGCAGACCGTTATGCCCGCCGTGACCACCGTCGGTTTTGAGCTTGATACTGCCAGCGGGAATATCGAGCTCATCATGGGCAATCAACAGCTCATTATTGTTAATACCATAAAAATTGACCATCGGCACCACCGATTGACCAGATTTATTCATAAAGGTCAGAGGCATAAGCAGGCGCACATCGTGACCATGAATTTGCCCGCGTCCCGTCACCCCGTGGAATTTTTTGTCAGGGGCGAGGGCAATATTAAACTGCTGCGCCAAATGATGGACGAACCAAAACCCTGCATTATGACGCGTAAACATATACTGCTGACCAGGATTACCAAGACCGACAATAAGCTTTATGGCCATAAAAACACCCTGCTTAAATTTAATAAATAAGAGATAAGGTTTGAAAAGTAAGATGAACTGATCGTGCTTATCCTACTTTTTAAACCTTCTTTTCAAACCTCAGTTACAAAAACAGCAGGAGACATTCATCACCTGCTATTTTTTGACTAAACCAATCTTTTATAACCGAGCAACCATAAGGCTGCTATATAAGCGTTATAAAGATTATTATTCAGCGTCTTTGTCTTCAGGCTCAGCACCTTGCTCAGTAGCAGGTACGTCAGCTGCATCAACTTCGTCAGCGTCTTCGTCAACTTCTTCAACTGTTGGTGGCTGCATGTTCACAACGGTACGGTCGTGAGCATCTTCCATGTCAAGATCAAAGATAATTACGCCTTCAGGCAATTTGATGTCTGATAGACGGAATAGATCACCAATTTCCATGCCTGATACGTCGATTTCTAAGTATTCAGGTAATTGTGATGGTAGGCAAACGATTTCAACATCAGATACTAGCGTAGATAAGATACCACCCGCTTTCGTACCTGGCGCTTCTTCACGGCCTGCAAAATGTAGCGGCACGTGCATGTTGATTTTTTGACCTTTCACAATGCGCTGAAAATCTGCATGCATTGGGAAACCTTTAGCAGGATGGCGCTGCAAGTCTTTGATAACGACTTGTTGCTCATCACCTTTATCGGTAGTGATGGTCAAAATTTGTGAGAAAAACGCTTCATATTCAAGCGATTTTACGAGCTCGTTGATTTTGATAGAGATAGCAGTTGGTTCTTCACCACCACCATAAATGATAGCAGGAACTAGGTTCTGCTTACGTAGGCGGCGGCTCGCACCTTTACCTTGTTGTTCAGCAGAGCGGTCAACTGCGTTGATTGCAAAATGATCAATAGCCATGGATATAATCCTATAGAGAGTATGTGAAGTATCTACCAGCAATAACAGACTTGCGACCAGTCTATCACCGGATAATCAATACTTTAGAAAGTATCAATCATGTCGCTAAGTATAAAATACCCAAAAATAATAGGGGTTAACGAATGATGAATACAGGCGCGCATTATACGTGATTCTTTAACAATAATAAAGACCTAGCTAAAATAGCGCACGCCAGTCTTACATAAAAAAACGCCAAGTCATTAAACTTAGCGTTTTTAGTAATATATTTTTTAGCGAAAGAAAATCTTAAGCATTAACTAGGCATCAAACATAGCGCTGATAGATTCTTCGTTATTGATACGGCGTAAGCTTTCAGCCAGCATCGGTGCGATACTTACTTGACGGATTTTGCTACAGGCTTTAGCCGCGTCAGACAATGGAATGGTATCAGTTACCACAATCTCATCCAATTCCGATTCGCTGATGTTCTTTAGCGCATTACCCGATAGGACAGGGTGAGTAATATAAGCAAGTACGCGGCGCGCGCCATTTTGCTTTAAGGCTTCAGCGGCTTTGCATAACGTACCTGCGGTATCAACCATGTCATCAACGATGACGCAATCACGGTCACGGACATCACCGATGATGTGCATCACTTGTGATTCATTGGCACGGGCACGGCGTTTATCAATAATCGCCATGTCGGTATCGCCCAACTGCTTCGCCATCGCGCGCGCACGTACCACACCGCCGACGTCAGGTGAAACCACCATGATATTGTCATAATCTTGTTTTTTAAGATCGTTCAATAAGACAGGCGTACCATAGATGTTATCAACTGGGATATCAAAGAAGCCCTGAATCTGATCTGAGTGCAAATCAACGGTCATAACGCGGTCAATACTAACGATGTTTAGCATGTCAGCGACGACTTTGGCCGAGATAGGTACACGTGCTGAACGCGGACGGCGGTCTTGACGGGCATAACCAAAGTACGGCATGACAGCGGTGATACGGCCAGCGCTAGAGCGACGCAAGGCATCAGCCATCATCATGATTTCCATCAAATTGTCGTTGGTCGGTGCACAAGTAGGCTGCATGATAAACACGTCTTTACCACGTACGTGCTCTTTGATTTCCACGGCAATTTCGCCATCAGAAAAACGCGTGATGTCAGCTTTACCAAGAGGTATATGGAGATGATCGGCTACGGTTTTTGCTAATTCTGGGTGGGCATTACCCGTAAAAATCGCCAAATAAGGCATGACAGAAGTCCTATTGATTAACTTAAGCAGCGACCGCTAAGCAGTATCAAACTGCTCAAATTTAGAAAAGAGTATGGAAAACTATTGATGACTACTATTACAGTAAAAA
>NZ_JACSQR010000003.1:0-97820 GCF_014836505.1 Psychrobacter communis | reverse complement strand
ATGGCAGGGGTAGCTGGACTCGAACCAACGGATGTCAGGATCAAAACCTGATGCCTTACCAACTTGGCTATACCCCTGTAATGTCTAGGCTGTGTACGTCGATATCTAGGCATAATTTATACTAAATTACGCTTAAAATAGCGTCACGACCTGTTCGTTATATTATAAACAGATAAACTGTCTACAATATAACTTTTCCCTAACGGTGTTCATTGCGAACTATACCGAAACTGGGATAACGTTGTCAATGTCAATAAAATAAGCGTTTATTTAAAAACGGCTTATAATGACGACATATCGAACGCTTTACACTTAAAAATGGCAGGGGTAGCTGGACTCGAACCAACGGATGTCAGGATCAAAACCTGATGCCTTACCAACTTGGCTATACCCCTATTGAGGCGACCTATTATAAATAAATATTTAGATTTTGCAAGTCATTTGCGCCTTTTTATGGCTTTTATTATAAATAGGTCGAAAATAAAACCGATGTTGAGTTAATGAAAATTTATATATGGTCTTTATACTCATTTTATTTATACGCTATAAGTAGGGTTTGGCCTCAGTTTTAGCTTGTATAGGCTAATTATTTGGTAAATCTGTAGCGTCCATAAACTGTGAACCCAAAAATACGATATATCTATTTTCCAAGCATTTAGGGTCTGCTTGTTGCTCGAAATTATAATCGTAATTAGGGTCGTATTTCCCGCCGCTTAAGGGTCCGTTAGTAAATAGCTCAGTGTTCAAAGCTATATCAACGCCATTGGCGGTCAGAGTCTGGGTCTCCTCATTCCAAGTGGTGATGCCATGAGGAAACACAGGAACGTTAAGCCTATCATCGTTTTAGATAAGTAGACAGCCGTCTTTCATAACCAAAGTACCGCCCATAGCTGGTTCTATCTCCGCACCACGCTTATATGGATAAGTAAAAAACTGGGCATAGGGCTTATTTTCAAAATCGTTAGTGCTGCTATCACTGGCCATGTTATCGATAGATACTTTTGGCGCAGGTAACGTGACGTTTTGAGTATCAGAATTGTTGGTGCAGGCTGTCACGGCTATTGAAAGGGCCAAAATACTTATTGATAACGTAAAAGAATTGCTTTTCATGATAAATAACCTTTAGGCGAAGAAAATCATATTATTAATTCTATTTAACTTATAGATTTCCCACTACGTAGGCGGCACAAGGTGCATCGTTAACCCACTTTGCCAACAGCGTTTTATCATCAATAACACTTACATCCAATGGCAAAAATACGGCGCTACCAGAGCCGGTCATCCGAGCTGTGCCGAGTGCCTGTGATTCCAACCCTTGCAAATACCGTAACGCTGCATCGACGGCAGGAGCAAGGCTTGTCACTACTGGCGTAAAGACGTTTTGATAAGGCGTATTTAAATGTTGTACGTAGTCATTGGAATGGTTTTGAATGGTTGCAATCGATAGCGGGGCGATATCTCGTTGTAGCTTTGGATGGGTGAACAGCTTAGCCGTGTTGACATGGGCGTTTGGGGTTAAGACTAAATATTGCTGCTCGGGCAAATCAATGGCGGTCAGCTCCTCGCCAATACCCATAGCAATGGCATCTTGCCCAAAGATAAATATCGGCACATCGGCGCCGATAGTAGCAGCGATTTTTATCAGCTCATTTTTAGTAATGTTAAGCTGCCAAATCTCATTTAAGACTAATAAGGTCGTTGCGGCATTGGATGAGCCACCGCCTAAGCCTGCACCCATTGGTAAATGCTTATCCAAGGTGATTTGCACTGATTGCAGCTGCTTAGGTAGTCTGTCAGCTTGAAGAGCAAATGCTAGTAACGCTTGGGCGGCTTTAAAAATCAGATTGTCATCGATACTACTGGTTATGGTGTCGGCACCAGCAAGCGTTAGCAGCTGATGACAAAGCTTAGTAGCGTCGAAGGTTTTATCTATAATAGAAAATACTGTATCGTCTACAAACGTAAAATGCAGATAATCGCCCCAGTCAAGCAGGCGAAAGACGGTTTGCAGATTATGATAGCCATCAGCGCGCTTACCAGTGATATGCAAAAATAAATTAATCTTGGCCGGTGACAAGCGCGTGATAACTGATGTTGCGGTGGTGCGTTCAGTCATAAATAAATGTCTTTATGAGTTGTAAGTAAAGATAGTGTTTTCTACTGTCTACATAAGGCCATTATTTTTGATGGTCGATGGTCATCACTACTTTATTGCCTTGTGACTGTACGGCACTGATTTTATTTGGCAATTTGTCGTTGCCTTTATAACTAAAGTTCGCTTGCCATTCACCATTGACCGAGCTAATTAAACGGTTTTGGTCATCAAGCTGTGGCGCGCTGTCTGAAGGCGCTGGGCGACCCGATATCCAATACGGCATTTGTGAAATCGGCGCTTGCCAGCCTGTGGCTTTTTTGAGCAAGGTTTCAGGGTCAGCAGCGGTTAACGTGCCGGTTTTTTCGCTGACTAAAGTCGCCGACTGACCATTATACTCGATATTGGTTTTGCCAATACCAAGCGCGCCAATCAATTCGATAGCAAAACGGTCATTTTGTTGTCCCCATGCATAAAACGCACTGCCGCCTTGGTTTCCTGAATTGTCCTTACTAGGTGTGGTAACGCCGATTTTGCCCGTGATATTAAAGTTCTCAAGCTTTTTAGGTTGTTCAGGTTTCTGACCTTGTACTGTGCCGATAGGCTGGTTGGTAGCATTAGCGGTTTTTAATGATTGGCAACCAGATGTCATAACGAGCGCGGCGGTTAAAGCGCTAAATAGCGCCAGTTTATTCGGCTGATTTTTTTTTAATACTGACATGATATATCCTCAAAAATAGACAAGTTTTAAAAGTAACAAGTTTTAAAAGTAATAGATTTTTTAAAAGATTAAATAAAACAATAAACGCTTAGCTTAAGCATGATTTGTTACGCGCTGATGCATGGCTGTTCATTTCTTATAACTGGCTTGTAGTTTTTATCGCAAACGTTTTTATTTTTAATCGTATTTTATGATGAGTATTCAATAAGCTTTGAGCAAAAAGCTGCTTAATAAAGCTGTATACGGTCATTGACGTTGCGCTGCCCAAATGAAAAACGCTCTTGTAACTCAGCAAGCAACGCCTCAACTTTTTCATTATCGCCTAGCCCTTGATAAGCGCGCAGCAGTAGCGTGCCTGAACGTAGGGTTGGAAAAACGTCGTACGGGGTTTGTAGATAATCGATGACTTGTTGATAATCTTCGTTCGCTAAAGCATTGGCGGCGAGTACGTTTAACGCTTGCAAATGCAGCTCATTGTCATAGCGCGGGTCATCATAACGGATTTGAATGATAGCCGTTGCTAGCGCCAAACCTTGCTTGGATCTGCGTTCATTGGCGAGCAATAACTGCGCATAGCTAAGCTGATAAGCAAGGTTGGTTGGGTCGAGCGTTTGCAAATGGTTTAATAAGGTACGTTTGACGATATAATCGTCTTTGTCGTCAAGCAGCTGGGCGCGGGCAAATAGCAGCATCTCATTATTAGGATATTTGCGGCTGGCGCGCGTTAATAACCGTAGCGCTTCCTCGGATTCATTTTGCTGCCATAAGATATCCGCTTGCATGACAAAGCTGTCAGGCGCGAAGATGCTAAAGTCTTTACGCAGCTTCTCTAAAGTAGCAATGGCTGCATCGACGTCGTCATTTAGCAGCTCAAACGACACCAATTTTCGCCGCGCTTCTAACACCAAGTCCTCTTGCATCACGCCATTGAGATAGTATTTTGCTTGCTCAAAGCGCTGTTGGCGCTCGGCACTGATGCCAAGGTAGTAATAGGCTTGGTCAAGATAAGCCGGATTTTTAGCCAAGATATTCAGCAGCTGATCGGCGCTGGCGTATTCTTCAACGTCCAAGCTCACCAGCGCGGCGAGCAAAGTGATTTCGTCATCATCAGCAAAGCGCCCGTGTGCATCGAGTAATAGCTGCCAAGCCTGCTCGCTTTGCCGCAAATCGAGTAAATAACGAATCTCATATAAGTATAAGCTCTTGCTATCAGGATTACGTAGGCGCGCTTGGTTAATATAATCAAGCACGGCTGCTGATGGCTTGGTCTTGCGCAATATGTCGGCTTTTAAAGTGATAAAAGGCACATAATCTGGCTGACGCGCAAGGGCGCGATCGATATGGACAATAGCAACCTCAGGCTCATCAAATTGATACAGTAAACCAGCCTTTAATACCGAAAGCGAAGCGTTCTGCTCGCTATCGATAGGTTGCAAAGCGGCAAGCAACTCGCGTTTGTCTTCATCGGTATTGGGATAAATGCCAATCAGTATTTCGCTCAGATCGGCGCGTGGGTCGTAGTTTAAAATGCGATTTAGAGTGGCGCCCGCCAATTCATAGTCGTGCGCACGCAAGGCCAAATGCGCCACATAAAACCAAGCGGGCACGTGGTCGGGGTTTTGGTCTTGCCAAGTTTTGGCAAAGCGCAATGAATCCTCAATGCTTTCATTACGTAAAGACAAGCTTAGGGCGCGCTCAAATACCGCGGTCGCATCTTGCTTAAAAGATTGCTGCTTATAAATAGTTAGCGCGCGCTTATTATTATCGCGATCTGCGGCAAACTCGGCATCCAACAGCGCGTATAAACTTGGCTCACCAAGCTCTGATTGGGTTTGGCTAAATGCTACTAGATTGCTTACAGAAGTATCGTTTTCTGCTAGCTGAGACTGCTCAGTAGACGGTAGTTGAGAAGGTATTTCATGAGCAGTATGACCAATGATATCGCTTTTCTTGGCTGGTGAAGTTGTAGGCGAATTGGCCAAATCAGTGTTTAATATGGGAGCGGTCAACGCCGGGCTGACATACTTGGCGTGGGCGGGTAATCCTAGGCATAGACAAATGGCCAACGACAAGGTTAGCTTATAACGCTGGCATAGGCGCTCTATGGTGGCTTGCAATAAGGCGCGGAGGCGAGATTGATCATTATACATAGGTTGCAGTCTAAAGGATGACCCAAAAAATCTAGCGAGCAATATTTCCCCATTAGTCCACTTGCATTCTAACAGGAGGATTTTATTGTCATTATTTTAAATAAGTATTCGTCATTACCATTATAAGAGCAGATGAAAGCGATAAACAATAGCGCCTATGTTACTCAAATACTAACAATGTTTAGGCGATTAAGTAATGACGATAAATGACTTTAAGTAGCGTTCAATAAACTCTGATAGCTTAAACATCTGCTAGTAAGTCCTCTAGTAAACCAGCGCTGACAAATTAGATAAATATAACTGGCACTTATTTTAAAAACCATCACAGCAGTTGATTTATCGTCGTCATGCCCAGATACAGACAAATACCATCGCCAAGCGTTGCCTGTTAAATAAAGCTGGCAATAATGATATAATAAGCGCTTTTTAGGCGTTTACACTGTGTCTCTCGTGGCGTATTGTGCGCATTGTTTATTAAAGACAGTTTATCAAGCACTGTCTGTGAAAAGCTGTTTTTTAGCACTGCTGATTGAATAGGATTTCTTAACATTCTAAGAGCGTTTGGCTGGCAGGTAAACGTTATATTTATGGTCTATCAATAATGAGATTAGTGGTCATTGGGGTCAATCACAAAACCGCACCAGTCGCTCTACGAGAGCGCTTGGCGCTTGTTGGTGACGATGTGAATATCGCCCTTAAACAGCTAGAGCGCTTTACCGATGGTAGCGTCATTGTCTCTACTTGTAACCGTACTGAGATTTATGCGCTCGTCCCGCAAATCTCATTACCGCCAGAATCAGGCGCGCATTTAGCAGAGCCGCAAGTTGCTACTATTGCCCGCAATAATGCAATCGCTGTGCAGACTGCTTCAGCGGCCATCAGCGCCCATATCCTAAAAATAAAAACATGGCTGGCGGATTTTAAGCAGTTGTCGTTGGATGAGATTGACCCTTATCTTTATGTGCACCGTGATACCCATGCATTGACCCATTGGCTCAGAGTCGCCGCTGGTCTTGACTCGATGATATTGGGTGAGCCGCAGATACTCGGTCAAATCAAGCGCTCTGTGCATTTGGCGCAGGATCAAAAGGCCCTAAGCAATCAGCTAGGCTGGATTGTCGATCAGGTATTTGCCGCCGCCAAACGCGTGCGTAACGAAACCCAAGTGGGCGCGCAAGCGGTATCCCTTAGCTATGCTGCCGCCAAATTGGTGACGCAAATATTTGATGATTTGCCCAGTCGTACCTTATTAGTCGTCGCAGCAGGCGAGATGAATCGCTTGGTAGCGACTCATATTGCAGGGCTTGGGGTCGGTCGGGTTATTATTTGTAACCGTAATCCTGAGCGTGCTGAAGCATTGGCCGCTGAATTGCGTCGACCTGATCGCATTATAGAGGTGAGAGCGCTGCAAGAGTTGCCGCAAGTATTGGCAGAAGCCGATATTGTCAGTAGCTGTAGTGGCAGCATGGATGTGCTGATTGATAAAACCATGACCTTGCGCGCGCTTAAAAGCCGTCGCTATCAGCCGATGCTGATGATTGACTTGGCTGTACCGCGCGATATTGATTCGACCATTAGCCGTATCGATGATGTTTATCTGTATTCTGTCGATGATTTGCAACACGTGATTGCTGGTAATATTGAGCAGCGCCGGCAAGCAGCGGTCGATGCTGAGCTGCTGGTCAGTCAGTTGGTGGTCGAGATGGATCGGCGCTTTCAAGTGCGCCAAGTTGGTAAAGAGATTCAACAATATCGCGCGCGCACCCATGACCAAGTCGATAAGCTGCTGCATGAATCCATTGCTAAGCTGCAACAAGATAACGCCAGCCCTGAAGCTATTATCACTGAGCTATCGCGGCGTTTAACCCAGACGCTGACCCATGCGCCCTCGAAGTTGATGCGCAAAGCGGCACGTGAAGGTGACAATGAATTGCTAGATTTTGTGGTCTCGGGATTACAAGACGCGCATCGTGGTCGTCGTCAGTAATCATTACTCCTTTTAATGCACTAATTATTTTTCCTATTATTTCTCTTAAAACCGTTTCTTTTAAAACTCTTCCTTTTGAAACGGTTTCTCTTTAAAAGTCATAAATTGGCTAAGCTTTCGACTTATGCAAGCTGAGCGTTGTCAACCTGCATTATCAGTGCTAATATCAAGTTGTTATGAGTATATTAAGTGGCGATAATTTTTGGTTATGTGGTAGCGGTTATTTATAATGAGCCTTTAATCAATTAATTTTGGCTTTTTTTCAAAGTCTAATTTTATCAATTGCCTCTTAATATCTTCTCATTTCATTAATTCTCAGTATTGATAATTCAATAGGCTGTCATTCACAGTCTGATAATGGCGCGCCTATCGTCTGTAGTACTGTTTAGAATAGTAGTACTGTTTAAAATAAAAATAAAGCGCACACGATATACTCGTCAACGGCAATAGCGCTAGGATAAAGCGCTATATCGTCAACCCTGCGTCATACTCTCGATGATTACTCGATATGAGTGCCCGATAAATACTATCTATCATAGTATTTGGCTCGTTATTACTAAAATTTGCCAATACCTATATTGCCTAACTATAAACTAGGAGCGTCCTATGACTGCATTACGTCAAGATATTGATCCAAACGGCTTATTAGAATATTCGGTGGTCTATACTGACCGCGCCTTAAACCACATGTCAAAAGTCTTTCAGCAAGTGATGAATGACTTGTCTAGCAACCTAAAGTCAGTTTATAACGCTGATGCGGTGGCGATTGTACCGGGCTCTGGCACTTATGGGATGGAAGCCGTGGCGCGTCAATTGGCCAATGATGAAGACTGCCTGATTATCCGTAACGGTTGGTTTAGCTATCGTTGGACGCAAATTTTAGACAAGGGCAAAATTGCCAAGTCGTCTACAGTATTGACTGCCAATCGTGAAGAGGGTGACTCGCCAAAGCCATTTGCGCCTGTTGCTATTGATGAAGCGGTTGCTAAAATTAAAGACACAAAACCAGCCATCGTTTTTGCCCCTCATGTTGAAACCTCATCAGGCATAATTTTGTCAGAAGACTATATCAAAGCATTGGCCGAGGCTGTTCATAGCGTTGGCGGTCTATTGGTCATTGACTGTATTGCCTCGGGTTGCGTCTGGCTTGATATGAAAGACTTGGGTATTGACGTGCTGATTAGCGCGCCGCAAAAAGGCTGGAGCAGCACGCCGGGCGCAGGTCTGGTGATGCTCAGCGACGCGGCTGTGCAAAAAGTAGAGAGCACTGAATCTGATAGTTTTAGCCTAGATTTAAAACAGTGGTTAAATATCATGCGCGCCTATGAAAATGGCGGTCACGCTTATCATGCAACCATGCCAACCGATAGCTTACGCCAGTTCCGCGATACCGTTCATGAAGCTAAGGAAGTCGGCTTTGATAAACTTTGCGAGGCGCAGTGGGAGCTTGGTAAGCGTATTCGTAAAGTATTGGCGGACAAAGGCATTGAAAGCGTGGCGGCAGAAGGTTTTGAAGCACCGGGTGTTGTCGTTGCTTATACTGACCGTGATGACATGCATAAAGGTAGCGCCTTTGCTGAAGCTGGCATGCAAATCGCCGCTGGTGTCCCGCTACAAGTAGGCGAGCCTGAGAACTTTAAAACTTTCCGTTTAGGTCTATTTGGTCTTGATAAATTGACCGATGTCGACGGAGCGGTACAACGTTTTGAAAAAGCGCTTGATGAAGTATTGGCAGAGCAGCCTGCATAATTTTTACTATAAGTTAGGTAACAATACTGAGTTCTGTTAAACAGATCTCAGTATTTTTTTACCTATTTATTATATTTTATTATATAATGTATTTATATAAAACGAATTTAAAACTGTGTTTGATAAAATTGGCTTAGGTAAACATTATGAGTATACAAATAGACTGGCAGGCATTTACGCCAATCTCCTTAGTAGGCGGACTGATGCTAGGGGTGGCGACTGCCATTTTGCTGTTAGGTGTTGGCCGTATTGCGGGGATTAGTGGTATTTTCTCAAGCCTCTTAAAACCCAAGCGCGTTGAGATGTGGCAGGTTTTATTTATCGCCGGTCTTATCGTCTCGCCGTTATTATATCGTTTGGTCAAGCCGTTACCAGTGCTAGATATCAGCACCTCTATACCGTTATTAATTGCGGCAGGGCTGCTCGTTGGTTTTGGTACGCGTCTCGGTTCAGGCTGTACCAGCGGACATGGTATTTGCGGTAATGCGCGACTGTCACCACGCTCGATGGCGGCGACAGTGACCTTTATGTTGTTTGGTATCTTAACCGTTTATATCGGTTGCCATGTTTTGGGTTTGATTTAAAAATCGCATAGACAGCACGTTATTTATAACTGCTTGGATTAATACATTAGGTGTGAGAAAAAATGCTGAAAAATATAATTGGATTAGTAGCAGGATTATTATTCGGTTTTGGACTGCTGATATCAGGGATGACTGACCCTGCTAAAGTACAAGGCTTTTTGGACGTCTTTGGCGCGTGGGATATCTCCTTGGCACTGGTGATGGGCGGCGGTTTAATAGTAGCGATAATCGGTGTGCAATTAGCCAAATGGCAAAAGACCAGCTGGGTGGGCACTTTTATCTTATTACCAAGTAAGACGGTGATTGATAAAAAGTTGCTAATCGGCGCGATGATGTTTGGTATCGGTTGGGGACTTGTGGGTATCTGCCCAGGACCGGGTATCGTGCTACTTGGGACAGGACAATGGCAAGCGTATGTCTTTATTCCAGCAATGATAATGGGTATGTTGGTTTATCAATGGCTTGAACCAAAGCTGAATTAGTTGTTTGGCTATAGTCAGTCCTAAATAAAATTAGTACAAGTATGATAACGCGCTACTGGTATTCATTTTCCTTGCTTGCTGTGCCTACCCAGACAGAGGCTGCGCAAAATGAATACCAGTAGCTCTGTGTTTATTTTATAGCAGACTGTCTACAAGAATAAGTTTTACGTTCTTAGTTCAAGAAAAAAGGGTCAGCCTAATCATAAGACTGACCCTGTTTTATGCAAATTGCTCAAAGTGCAAGTTTTTCAAAAGCTATTATTTAGCGCTAGCCGTAACTTTTGGCGTTTCGTGCGCCAATGATTTGGCGGCTTGGCGTAGCTCAAACTTCTGTACTTTACCGGTACTGGTTTTCGGAATTTCAGCAAAGATAATATATTTCGGCACTTTAAATCCAGCCAAATATTGCTTGCAATGCTCCATGACATGATCGCGTTGCAAAGTGCTACCAGCATGAATTTCGATAAAGGCGACGGGCACTTCGCCCCATTTATCATGCGGCGCGGCAACGACCGCACAGCTTTGGATTTCCGGCATTTTATATAAGACGTTTTCGACTTCGATACTAGAGATATTTTCGCCACCTGAGATGATGATGTCTTTAAGCCTATCCATGATTTTGATATAGCCGTCAGGGTATTTGACGCCCAAATCACCGGTACGGAACCAACCATCGACAAAGGCTTCTTCAGTGGCTTTTCGGCTTTTAAGATAGCCTTTCATCACCATGTTACCGCGCAGTGCCAGCTCGCCCATCTCTTCGCCATCAGCAGCAACGGGTTCAGTGGTCCCTTGTTTAAACAGCTCAAAGCCTGTCATCAAATGCGAGGTCACTCCTTGACGAGATTTTTTCTGCGCACGAGCAGCGACATCAAGCGCATCCCATTCTTCTTGCTCAGCACAAACAGTGACCGGACCATAAACTTCGGTGAGGCCATAAACATGTGAGATATGAAAGCCCATGGCTTCCATAGCAGCGAGCATAGTTTCAGACGGCGGCGCACCAGCGACCCAGCCTTTGACTTCATGGTTAATGGCTTCTTTATACTCAGGCTTACCGCCGGCAATCATATTGTGCACCACGGGCGCTGAGCAATAATGGCTGACTTTATACTTGGCAATCAGCTGCAAAATCAAATCAGCGTCAATTTTACGTAAGCAGACGTTGACGCCCGCGCGCTCAGCGATGGTCCATGGGAAACACCAACCATTACAATGGAATAGGGGCAGCGTCCATAGATACATGGGATGCTTGGGCATATCCCAATCTAAAATATTAGACACGGCATTGAGCGTGGCACCGCGATGATGATAGACCACGCCCTTGGGCTTACCAGTGGTGCCAGAAGTATAGTTGAGCGCAATGGCATCCCATTCATCGAGCGGTTTTTCCCAATTATCCAAATTGTCTGAGCTGGCGATTAACTCTTCATAACTCATAGTGCCAAAACGCTCGATATCAAGCGCTTTATCGGTCGCATGAATCACGATGAAGTTGGGAAAAGCTTCATCAATAATCTCAGCATGCTCAGCAAACTCGCTGTCTAAAATCAATACTTTGGCCTCTGAGTGTTGCAGGCAAAAGGTTAGGGCATTGATATCAAGTCGGGTATTAAGGGTACAAAGCACGCCGCCTGACATTGGCACGCCAAAGGCGCATTCGACCATCGCTGGCGTGTTCGGCATCATCACCGCCACCGTGTCATTTTTATCGATACCCAATTTACGCAGACCATCAGCCAATTGACGACAGCGATCATAAGTCTGTTGCCATGTCTGCGTGAGCTCATTGTGCTCTAGGTCGTCGTAGATAATTGCAGTCTTGTCAGGATAAACCTGCGCGCTGCGGATAATAAAATCGATAGGGGTCAGCGGGTGGTGATTGGCAGCATTTTTGCCAAGACCGGTGTGAAAGTCTGTCATGGGGATAGTCCTTTATCGTATTGCGGGTATTCGATGGTGCAGGGATTTAGCGAAGCGGCTATTATAGAAGCCGTTGTCATAAAAACAATTGTCATAAAAACGGTCGTTATAAAACACGTTAAATATTGACAACGCTCACGCTATTATAGCCAATCGCCCCAAAAATTGGGCGGGTTTTATGAGGCTTGCTTAATAAAAGCCATAAAGTCGAGGTAAACATCTGACTGTCTAGGATTGGTATCAAGATAGTGCTCACTCATCAGTCGCTTGTCCGCGTAGCTGATGATAATAGCGGTGTGTTACGATAGCAGCAACGCTAAATCCCGTGACTTTTCTGTTTTCAGAACGTAGTTTGTTAATTCATTCATAAGGAAAATGATATGACCGCCAGCCGCACTGCCAATACCATTGAGACCGCCAGCACCAACGAGCACTACCCGCATTTATTTGAGCCGCTGGATTTGGGCTTTACTACACTTAAAAACCGCATGGTGATGGGCTCGATGCATACGGGGCTTGAAGACCGTTTTTATAATTACGGCAAGCTGGCGGCGTATTTTGCCGAACGTGCCAAAGGCGGCGTGGCGATGATGATTACCGGGGGCATATCGCCCAATCGCGAAGGCTGGTTGCTCCCTGCTGGCGGCACCATGAACACCCGCGCTGACGTCATTAATCATCAACGCGTCACCCGTGCGGCGCATAAATATGACAGCAAAATCATCATGCAAATCTTGCACAGTGGTCGCTATGGTTATCATCCGTTTGCGGTGTCAGCAAGCCCGATTAAATCGCCAATCTCGCCGTTTAAACCGCGTAAGATGAGCATCAAAAATATCGAACAAACTGTTAAAGACTATGCGCGCTGTGCCAAACTTGCCAAACAAGCGGGTTATGATGGCGTTGAAATCATGGGCTCTGAAGGTTACTTGCTCAATCAGTTTTTATCGCGTCATGTCAATAAACGTACCGACGAATACGGCGGCGATATTCAAAATCGCATGAAGTTTGCGGTCGATGTCGTGAAAGCAGTTCGCGAAGCAACGGGTGAAGATTTTATTATCCTATTCCGCTTGTCAGTGATCGATTTGGTCAAAGACGGTAACGTTATGGATGAAGTCATCACTGTTGCTAAAGCGCTAGAAGAAGCGGGCGTGACCATTATGAATACTGGAATTGGCTGGCATGAAGCGCGCGTACCGACCATTGTCACTAGCGTACCACGCGCGGCGTTTGTTGATTTCACTGCTGAAATTAAAAAGCATATTAATATTCCAATGATGGCAGCCAACCGTATCAATATGCCAGAAACAGCGGAAGAAATCGTTGCCAGTGGGCAAGCGGATATGATTCAGATGGCGCGTCCGTTCTTAGCCGATCCGCATTGGGTCAATAAAGCTAAAGAAGGTCAAGCCGACCGTATCAATACCTGTATCGCCTGTAACCAAGCCTGTCTTGACCATACTTTTGAAAATAAACGCTCAACCTGTTTGGTCAACCCACAAGCCTGCTATGAGACGGAATTGGTTTATAAGAAGACCAAAAAACCTAAAAAAGTGGCGGTCATCGGTGGCGGTGTCGCGGGCATGTCAGCCGCTCATGTTGCAGCTTTGCGTGGTCATGACGTCACTTTATTTGAAGCAAAAGATATTTTGGGCGGTCAGTTTAACTATGCTAAAGTCATTCCTGGTAAAGAAGAGTTCTTTGAAACCATTCGCTACTATATCAATGAGCTTGAGCACTTAGGTGTTGAGATTAAACTCAATACCAAAGTCGATAAAGCCATGCTTGAAAAAGCCAAATTTCATCATGTCATCGTTGCTACTGGTGTGGTCCCAAGAAGTCTAAAAGGTAAGCTTGAAGGCGCAGATTTACCACAAGTCATCAGCTATGCTGAATTGCTTTCTGGTGAAAAATCCGTGGGTGAAACCGTCGCGGTCATCGGTGCGGGCGGTATCGGCTTTGATGTTAGTGAATATCTAACCGCCAATCATGGGCAGCCATTAGATGAGCTTGGTCCTGAATTGCTAAAAGACCCAAGCTATCGTCCAAAACCGCAGTCAATCAGCGATTGGCGCGAAGAGTGGGGCGTGACGTCTGATACTAACTATCAGGCAGATGGCGGCTTGATTAAACCTGAAGGCATTAAACCTGTACGCCAAGTGTACTTAATGCAGCGTACTAAAGGTCGCTTGGGCAGTGGGCTCAATAAAACCTCGGGCTGGGTGCATCGTGCTCATGTTAAGTCGCATGGCGTCATCCAAGTATCAGGTGCGCAGTACGACAAAATTACCAACGAAGGTATTTGGATTACTAACAATCAAGGTCAAAGCCAGCTGTTACGTGTCGATAGCATCGTGGTCTGTGCTGGTCAAGAATCAGTGGTTGAGCTGATGCCAAATGTCGGTGATGCACCAGACGCACAATATCATTTGATTGGCGGTGCTAAACTTGCTGCGGAGCTGGACGCCAAACGTGCGATTCGTGATGGCGCTGAGGTTGCGGCGAGTATTTAAAAGTTTAATTTTTGAATTAAAGTTTTAAATTGAAAGGACGGTAGGGGAGGGATCTCCTGCCGTTTTTTACTTCGTAAACTGTGACCCTTTTTAATTCTATAGGGGTTCTTCGATATCACCTAATGTGAGTCCAGTTTCTTGTGTGTTATAAATAACGATACCTTCATCGTCGATTTTACCATTCATGACCAATCTACCGATGCGATTACTGGCTTGTTGATTGCCTTGATCGGCGGCCTTTTGATACCACTCAAAAGCTTTGTCATAGTCCTGAGGAACACCGTAGCCGTTCTCGTAAAGACCGCCGATATTAAGTTGCGCTATATCCAAGTCTTGACTAGCAGCTTTTTTGTACCAATCCAATGCCTTGGTATAGTTTTGAGGCACTCCTCTACCAAAATAGTACATTGTCCCAATATTGTTTTGAGCAAGTACAGAGTCATTGCTGGCTGCTAATAAGTACCAATGCATTGCTTGTTTATAGTCCTTCTCGAAACCTTCTCCATTTTCATACATAATAGCGATATTACTTTGAGCTGGTGCATTTCCCTGATTAGCAACTGGAAGTAAATATTTGCCTGCTTTTTTATAACTTTGTTCCGTACCTATACCCTCATAATACATGATACCAGTGTAGAATTGTGCTGGACTATTTCCTCTATCTGCAGCTTTTTTAAATAAGCTAAAAGCTTCTTTATCATCCTGAGGGACTGAATCGCCCTCATAATAGGCGAGGCCGAGCTCGTATATTTCAGTAGGAGTGCTTTGATTAGATAATATAGGTGTGTTTGAAGACTCCGCTGAACAAGCAGAAGCTATCAAACTACTAGATAGTACCGTAGCGAGCAATATAGACTGAGTTAAGTTATAGATTTTTTTATGATGCACTGTTATTCCTTTTAATAGTTTTTTTCTATCTGTTCTTTAAGATAGTATTTTTAAGTTCTTGTCACGCAAAGTAGCAATATATTATTATTCGTTTAAATTGTAGCAAGGGAGACTATAATCGTACTTAAGTTGTACTAAGGTACGGGCATCAAAAGATTCATATTCATAAATTTTTCGCATGTCCATCATATACATAAATATAGTGGCCTTATCATTGCAAAGTATATGAATATATTTGGCTGCTTCTTTAGATCTAACTGGGGTTTTGGCTATATAATCATTCTTGTCAATTTGTTCAGTAACATCTACCCAGCCTTTTTCAATAAGATATTTATGCAAACGTAACAGTTTTTTCTCATTAAACTCAGGACTAACATACCAAGCAGTGAACCAAACTTCTCGATTAATATGACTATATTCATTGTTGTTAAAGTTAATAAAATTGGCGATATCATCTAATTGAGATATTAACCAACCTTCTTTCTCAATCAACTCTTGTTGATATATTTCTAGATCTTTATCTGGTTCTAATTTAATAAATGAGATAAAAAAAACGAAAACGAAAGCAACAAATAAGATGTCGGATAATTTATATTCTTTATCTCTTATTTTCACTAATTATTTTCCTGTATATACTATTATATTTTTCGCACCGCTATACTGCATGCTTTTTGCTAATTCCATATTTGCAGAACCTTTACTAGCTCCAGAAGAAGAGTTATTTTGTCTAGCTGTTAACGAAAAGCTTGTAGTCACTCCACCAGAGACTGCTACTGTTGTGCCATCATCAGTAGTTTCAATGGCAGCACTTGCTGGCCCAAACTCGATTGAATATGAATGTCCCTGACCTGATAATATTGCATCTGTCGCTTCAATATTATTTTTAGCATTGCTACTTATAATACGTCCAACCCCTACCTGAACACTAATGGATGGCGCTTTATTAGTACTAACATTGGCATTTGCTATTTTGGGCACATATACATTCCCATTATGAACGTTTACAGACATTCCCATATCAATACCAAAATGTTTAACACCCGCACCACCTGATATATACACAAAATCTACGTTTGATCTTTGGCCGAATCGCAGCATAGCAGTTGCTGCTGATGCCTTAGTTCTCTCGGGGAAATCCTTAAATCCAGCTTCTATAATACCAAGATTTACAATCATGGCATCTTGAGTATGCTTGGCAACTTCAACTGTTTCCTTAGCTAATTTACCTGCTCTTCTTTCGTAGCTTTTAGCAGTCGAATGTACACTATTAGACATGCTTTGACCAATTTCATCAGCAAGTGCAATCGCTTTGTTTTTATTTCCGTTTTGTTTGTACCAAGGTAGATTAGAGTTAACACCGTTGTTCTTAGGTGCTGTTCTGTTAGGCATCATCCCATTTTTATCGGGGTCCCACTGCACATTAGGATTATGGGGATTATAATTTCCAAATCCTGAGATATTTGCTGATAAATTACTTGGGTTATCTGCTAAGTCGTAACTACCTAAATAGTTGCCTTCACTATCAAACTCATCGACCTTAATATTGCTAGAGTTATTTTCGGAATAGAGCTCAATTACTTCTATAGCAAAATGAACTTCTTCAGGTTCCTCTTCATTACGTTCTACAAATGAATTACTCATATCCGACTTCGCAAACTGTAAAGGCGCTGCCTGCTCAATACTACCTACATCAAATCCCGACTCCGCAAATGACTGCTGAGTCGCAATCAGCTTCGCGCCGCAGCTGGTGACATCGCCACCACGTGCGATAGGCGCACCATCGACGATAAAGGAAGCATCACCACTAACAATAGTGGTGACCTTTTTACACTTTTTACAGATGACTTTATCGCCTTTACGGGCAACAGGGATGCCGTTATGAGTGGTGCGCGGTGAGCCGGAGATGACCGTCCCACCGTGAGAGGTCTTTGCGCCGACGGTGATATAGGCTGCCATAGTGCTACCTTGCTTAAATGCCCAAAGTGTAAACTCTTAACTCGAGTCTATTATTTGCCTGACATTATAGATGGCTAGAGCGTTAAATATCAAACTTAAGTTTATCTAAGGGTGTGATTTAGGCAGCAAGCTTAATCCATGCAAAGTATAAAGGCGATTAAAATGCTGACGGTAATAAGAAATAGAAACTCTTTACTCACTATAAATAACAAGCAAAAATCTAACTTTCCATCTCGCCAATTAACCAATTAGAGACATCATCAATTTGCGCTGCCAAATCAGGATGCGCTTTGCTTAATTCAGCAAGCGTGGCTTTTACTTCATGTCTATTATATTTAATGTCAGTCAATGTCTCTTTTAACAAATCAATCAACTCAACGTTTAGCGCATCAGAGAAAATGACAACATCGCGTATCACTGCTTGTTTCACATCAAGGTGCAAATCAATAATGCCCCAATCAAATCGCGTCTCGATATGATGGCTAAATTCAGGCGTCTTGCCAAAGCGCCAATCCCAATCTGCCATTTGTTGATAGTATTTGTTCAGGTTAGGCTGCTTGGCGAGACTGGCTTCATCCAATTCTTCTACTGGCGTAGTGTCGCCATACTCAGTGTCACGATAATATTCACAAAACGCCTCGATAATCGCATTAGATAAGGTCTCGTGATTGATGTCTTCATTAAACTCAACTAAGTTAGCAACGCGCGCACGCACCGACTTGATGCCTTTGGCTTTGAGCTTAAGGGGATGGGGGTTGAGATAATCGCCTAGCTTTTGCATGTTGGCATTAACTAATAAAGTCCCGTGATGAAAGCTACGATCCGCCGCGTGTTTAAAGGCACTACCTGATATTTTTTTATCGCCGACTTGCATGTCGTTGCGCCCAGATAAATCCGCGTCTATGCCCAACTTTTTTAGTGCATTAATAATGATGGTAAAGTTCGCTTCTTGATCGTAGTCAACTTTGGGTGATAAAAAGGTAAAGTTGGTATTGCCCAAATCATGAAACACCGCGCCACCGCCACTCTGCCGCCGCGCCAAAAATACATCGTCGGCTTCCATCTTATCGATTTTGCATTCTACCCATGGGTTTTGCGAGCGCCCAATGACCACGGTCTCGCTATTGCGCCATAAAAATAGCGTGTGCGAGTCGGGATTGAGCGTATTAAATATCCAATCCTCGGTCGCGAGGTTAAACCAAGGGTTGGTCACGGCAGATTTTAAGATGCGCAGTTTCATTACTTATCCTTTTTCTTGAATAATTATTCTAGATTGAATGTTATCAATAGATACTGTCATTGTTGCCGATGCGTGGTTGGAATTCAATGGGTGTGTGGTATGGGAGCGGTTTAAGTCTGAGGTTTTAAGAAGTTAACTTATTTTTAGTCTTTCTGTTATGATTACGACTGATATTAAGTAACAAATAGCATTGGTTCAAACCAGCTAACTGATGCATAAGAAGAGACTTGGTTATGGATGAAAGGATAAAAAACTTAGACACTCCTAAGAAATGTGAGATTTTTGCTAAAAATGCTTTGAATGCAGGCAGAGAAGATTTGGTAAAACAAGCAAAAGAACGAGCTATTCACTTAAAAGCTGAAAACTATGGTGCTGAAACGTCGGCAGAGAAAGAAGCTATAAAAGCAGTCTATGCTTATGAAGAGGTGCTAAGTGCCAAAAATGGTAAGAAAACACGCGCATCTAGAACTTGGCCAATGATTCAAAAATACGGAATAATTAATGCTGTCGAGCGCGCCGTTGATCGTAAATCTGAGACAAAAGGTTATACCGCATTATTAGAGATGGGCTTGGAAGCCTATGCTTTCGAAGCAGTAATACTTCGCTATCCTGAACTGTTTTCCGACAGTGCTGTAGAAATATCTCAACGACGAATGAGCGAGTGGAAAGAAAATGTTTAGAATAAACACAGTTTTAACTTAGTTGGAGAGTTATGCATGCAAATAGATTTGGCAAATTGGATATCTGTGTTTATAGCTTTAATAGCAACGGCCTCAGCTGCCATAACTTATGCGGTCTACCGTTCGTCAACCGATCCAGAAGTTATTGTTTATGTAGATACAGATAAAAAGCGACCATCACTTATTATTTTAATTATTGAGAACATAGGTAAAGGGCCAGCAGAAAATATAAGTTTTGAAACGTCTAGAGATTTACCTGAAAAAGCTTTCACTATAGAAGAACCTCAGAGCATGCCAAAAACAATGATATCTGGGCCTATCGTAGATGGAATTCCTTTCTTAGCCCCTAACCAAAAAATTATTATTTCTTGGGGGCAATATGGAGGGTTAAAAAAATATATTGGAGGTAAGAATATTATAGTTAAAGCTAAGTACAGAAGAGCTAATTCTATGACTTGGTTTAATAGATCATCGAGTTCGTCTCAGCTTTTCGTTGAAGCATTTCACGGAACAGATATTTCTGATTCAAACTGGGATAAGAAGATTTCAGAAACTTTAATAAAAACTAATGAGCAATTACAAAATATTGATAAAGCAATTAAAAAATTAGGTTCAGGGGAAAGCTAGAATTTGCTCACAAGCACAGACCCTACACACAAGTTACCATTAGCCTTATTCCTATTAGTAGAAACGTGTATATTATGTTAGCAAATTCTACACTACTAATAACCTACCCAAAATCTTCCCTTAAAATCTTATCCATATTACGTTCGGCAAGTCCCGTGATAAACACATACGGATTGACGCCAGCGCTGCCGGGGATTAACACCCCATCTTGCACGTAGATATTTTTGTGCCCTTTGACGCGTCCAAATTCATCGGTCGCTTTGCCCAATACGCAGCCACCAAGTGGGTGATAGCAGAAGTTATCGCCGAAGCCTTTGGTGAACAATAAGCTTGAAGTTGATCCACCATTTACTTTGGCGAGCTTATCTAACAGCTCTTTAGCAGCATTGATCGAGTACTCGTTTTGCTCGCGTTTCCAATTCAGTTTGATGGTTTTGGTGGTCTTATCATAATAATAATTGCCGCGTTCTGGATTGTCAGTGATGGCGAGATATAGCGTCGTCCACGTCTCAAGCCCTAGCGGTAATGGCGCGAGTTCGGCAAAGATTTTGTACTTTGAGCCATCTCTATCGCCGTCCCACATATTGATACCTTTGACCGGAATGGTCGATTGGGTGGTGCCCGCGGCGTGGACGAAATTGCGCCCAGTCATGATGTTGCCGTTGGGTCCCCAATGCTGTCCAATATGCTCGTTTAGCTTATTAAGCTTACCTTCAGCTTGGCTTTTTAATAATAGCTCTGAGGTGCCCGTACTGCCAGCATTAAGGAAGAGCTTATCGCAAGTGTAATGCTCAACTTTATCGATGCCGCCCGTGGTATTGAGGACATGAACTTCTAATCTGAGTCGCTCATTCTATGAGTCGGCGACTGATGCAGAATGTTTACAAGCCTTTATGGCGTTATCACGCCTTGAAGGTATTATCCCTGCGTTAGAGTCGGCACATGCCATTGCCTATGCGATGAAAATCGCCAAGGATATGTCAGCGGATCAGACGATTTTGGTTAATCTATCAGGGCGCGGCGATAAAGATATTGATTTTATTTTGGATAAGGTAAAGCTATAAAAAATCTGCAAACAGTATAAAAAGACAACAGCTCTCAAGCGTGTAACCAGTTATCATCGTGGTTTTTTTAACGTCTAACGCTTGATAGGATTTACCCATGTCCAACCGCGACCTCATTATTTTTATGACACTGTCCTTTATGTGGTCGCTGTCTTTTATTTTTTACCGTATTGGTGTACCCGAATTTGGATCGCTCGCGTTTGCCAGCCTGCGTGTGGTATTGGCTGGACTGACCATGCTGATTTTTGTATTAATCAGTAAGGAAAACCGACAAGGTATTCGCAAAAACTGGAAAGTGCTGACGCTGGTCGGGATGTTTTCTGCGGCTATCCCCTTTATCTTATTTGCTTTTTCGGCGCGCTCGGTCAATGCTGGGGTGTTGGCAGTGCTTAATGCGTCCGTACCGATGATGAGTGGTTTTATCGCCAGCACCTTTTTTAAAGACCGTTTGTCAAAAAAACAAATTATCGGCTTAATCATTGGCGTTATCGGCGTGATTATTTTGATGAGTGAGAACTTATTTGGCGGCAGCGGGCAGGGCGCTGAGTCAGGTTCAGGGTTACTGCCGATGGGCTATGCATTATTGGCCTGTGTCGGTTATGCGGTCGGCGCCAATATCACCAGAAACTATTTATACGATGTCTCGCCGGTGGCGATTACCGCAGGCTCGCTTATCATTGCCAGTATTATTATGCTGCCGATAGCGGTGTATGAGTTTCCTTATGGCAAAACCATTAGCCTCACTGCTTGGACGTCAGTGATTTGTATCGGCGTCTTCTCAACCGCCATCGCGCTGATTTTTATGAATCAACTCATTAAAAGTATCGGTCCGATGCGCGCGACCAGCATTACCTTAGTGATTCCAATTTTTGCCATTATTTTAGGCTATCTACTGCTTGGTGAGGCTTTAGACACGCCAGCGATTATCGGTTCAATGGTGATATTGTTTGGTACTTATCTGTCGTTAGAGCTGTCTTTTAAAAAGATGCTTAAATCCTAAGATATTGCTTTTTTCTAATTGATAAATAGCCTTTTAATCAATGCCACTTATTTAGCACCTTCTGCCATGATAAGTTGAATGGGAATGGGAATGGGAATGATGTCAAACGCTTTGGCAAATGGCATCAGCGTTTCCAGTCTTTTTTCTTCTGCTAAAGCTTTGTCTGGTTGATAATGATAAAACTTCAGCGTGGTCGGTTGGCGCAAGCGATAGGTAAGCGTCTCGATATTTTTCACCGCCGATGCCACTGTCACAGGAAGGGGTAACACCGGGACCAGCGACTGATGAAGTTGCCTTACCACTAGCGGGCAAGACCGAAGTGAAGATGCCGCAGTCGGTCAATTTCGATTTCCAAACCGGTCTGAGTGAAAAGTATAAGTTGCTAGGTATGGTTAACGCCCGCTGGGTAGATTGGAGTAACTTTAATGTTGCCCCGCCTTTAGCGACATTATCAACACAAGAGCCCTTAGCTGCTTATAAAAAAGACGGTTACGCGGTTGAGGTGGCATTGGGTAAGCAGTTTAATCCAAAAGTTTCAGGCGAAGTACGTGTCGGATATGACCACGGTACTGGTGCGCCGCTCAGTCTATTGGGGCCTTATGACTCTATCAAAAGCTTGGGATTAAGCGCGCAATACAAACTGACCGAGCAGCTTAGTGTCTCTGCGGGCGGTCAATATATGTGGTTTGAAGGCGGTCCAGTCGATACTAAGGTTGATGGTCGGGTAGCCAATATTGACGATGGAACTGGCTACGCACTTGGCATGAAATTGGGTTATCATTTTTAAAAAATTGACTAGGGCGTGTCCTCATTTTAAAAATGGTGATAAAAATGAGATAAATTGTAGCCAAACAAGGAAAATAGTGCAGTTAATATCGGGATATTACCCAGCTATTTGACGAAGTTTGGCAAAATTTAGCCATTTTTAGACCATTTAGATGTCTATCGATTGAATTGAGGACACGCCCTAAGATTGTTTGTTAAAAATAGCGATTAGAAAAAGCACTTATTTTAAAAATCAGGTGCTTTTTTATTGCTTGGTGCGTGCTTTATTAATCAACGCTTATATCTTGGCAAAACAACCCTTCCAAGCATTCTCGATTATCCCCATCAGTACGCCAAATGGATGGTATCTGCATCGCTTGATTTAATCGATAATAGGTCATTGACCTATAGTGCATCCCGTCACCATCTTTATCGGTACTAAGCGCTGGATAAAGCTGTTGATGCTCACTATCGGACAACGCCATAAAATTAAGATAGTTTGTTGCATCTTTTGCTAAAATACTATCGGGACGTTTGCTGAGTGCAACCATCGTCTGCTTATATTCTGGTTCTAGAAACTCACGAATATCATCATCCGTCCATCCGGTATTGTCTGAGCCAAAAAATAAGTAATAGCGATACGAATCTAGTAGCATCTTGGCATCTTGCACAGCATAGCCATTTGGATAACGCGTTATATAATCTTCCCAAAACACCGCCCGCTCAACCAACTCTTCAAAAGAGGTAGTAATGGCGGCATCACTCAAAAAAATGTCTTGATTTTCTATTGCCATCCGCTGGATAAATGCTTTTTGGTCTTGGCGCAAATAAGGGGTAAATATATCAGCCATTGCTTTCAAATCATGATTAAAGGCATAGTAACCTTCGCCTAAATTGTAAACTCTAACATCAGCATCATTTTGGATGAGGCCAACCAAGTAGCGTACGCGTGGGCTCAGATTGTTTAATTTTTCTTCCGGCGCTTTTTCGCCTTCCTCTAAGGCATTCATAACGTCAAAAAAATCTTGGTCAAATTCTGAATTACTAATATCAGTTTCCTCCCATAAAAAACGCTCATACATCGCTTGATAGTCTTTTAGCAGATTTAAGACTTCGGCATTACTGGCCGTTGGTAAACAGGCTGTTAATTGTTTTTGGATGGCATAAATAGCGTCAATCTTGCTGCTGTTATCCACTTTTCCCATGGATTTACTCAATACTAAACAGGTTTTTGCGTCTAGCGCTGAGTCTGTTGCGGTAGTCGTTTTGGTTGCTGATTTTTCTAAGGATGCCTGCTTATTGACTTGTTCTGTATTTTTCGCCTCATTTGCTTCAGATAACGTATCTGATTTGGGTTAGCAAGCGCTCACACCCACGCTCACACCCAAGAGGAAAATTAGCCCTATCGTAAGTGATAATATGGTTTTTTGCATGGACTCTATCCCTTCAGTGAATGCCAAAAAAGTGAAGGCTAATAATGGTGATAGTTATTTATAAAATTGGCAAAAGAAGAGTGGGTGGCGCATGTAACGTTTAATAAAATTCCCACTGATTCTATTAGCTTAACGCCCTTATAAGGTCACATAAATAATAGCGTTTAAAAGGTTGGAAATACACTTGCGTAGGTGTTTTTGTTTGTAAGTATTACTTGGAATCGCGGTATCTACCCTTATAAAGAACTCGGCTGATAAATGGCTGTCTTAACAATTAGCATGGCTATTTATCAAAGCTCAATAACTCTTATAAATCTATTTTATAACAACAAACAAGGCTCCTCATGGCACACGATACCTTATTCGAACCCGTAAAAATGGGTACCCAAACTCTAAAAAATCGCATCTTTATGGCTCCCTTAACCCGCTTACGCGCGGTCGAGCCGGGCGATGTTCCTACGGCACTAGCCAGTGAATATTACGCACAGCGTAGTGGTGCAGGATTGGTCATTACCGAAGCGACGCAAGTGTCTTTTCAGGCAAAAGGCTATGCTGGCGCGCCCGGTATTCATACCGAAGATCAGACGACGGCGTGGAAGACCATCGTTGATAATGTCCATGCCAAAGGCGGCAAGATTGTCGTCCAGCTATGGCACACCGGTTTGGTTTCACACGAAAGCGTCCAACCTGATGGCAAAGCGCCTATTTCGGCGTCTGATGTTCATGTGGGCGTGCGCACGACATTGCGTGACAGTAATAATCAACCGATACGCGTTGAATCTACAACCCCGCGTCCAGCCACGCTTGAGGAAGTAAAGCAAGTTATCGCTGACTTTGGGCTTGCGACTAAGAACGCTAAAGAAGCAGGATTTGATGGCGTAGAAATTCATGGCGCGCATGGTTATCTGTTGCATCAGTTTTGGGTTGAGCAAACCAACCAACGTGATGATGAATATGGCGGTAGCCGCGAAAACCGTGCGCGTTTGACCCTTGATGTTATCGATGCTTGTGTCGCTGCATGGGACGCTGACCATGTTGGTATTCGCATCTCGCCGCTTGGTACTTTTAATAATGTTGAAGCAGGCTACCATGAAGACGAAAATATTTGGCTAATTGAGCAAATCAATAAGCGCGGGTTGATGTATTTACATCTGTCTGAGCCCGACTGGGCAGGTGGTACGCCTTATAGCACCGAATTCCGTCAGCGCGTTCGTGATGCTTTTGGGCAAATGATTATTGCTGCTGGTGGCTATACCGCTGAAAAAGCCGAGCAGAATATCAAAGATGGTTATATCGATGCCGTTGCTTTTGGCCGTGATTATATTGCCAATCCTGACTTAGCAGAGCGGATCCGCGAAGGCGCGCCGCTTAATGAGCAACATCCGCAAAGCTTTTATGGTGGCGGTACAGAAGGCTATACCGATTATCCTTTTTTAAAACAGGCTTAAATATTATCGGATAGCCATTTTAAATTGGCTTTATCGATTAAAATAAAGTGATAATAAATAAAAAGCCACCTTGCTAACAATAGTAAGGTGGCTTTTTTAATGGGTAATATTTAGCTATTTACCAAAGTTACCCGTTTGATAATCACGAAACGTTTGTTTTAACTCCGCTTGGGTATTCATGACAAAAGGACCATAGCCTACCACTGGTTCGCCGATCGGCTCACCGCTTAATAGTAATAGTTTAACCGTACTTGGTGCTTGCTTATCACCAGAAAGCTTATCATCAGCTGGCTCAGGGTACGTCAACTTAATACTATCGCTTACCTGCGTTGCTGATTGTCCATTGTCGAAATCAATAATAGCGATATCAGTAACAGTCGGCGCTGTAAACTGAATCAGACTGCCTGCGCTTACTGACTTATCATTAACCAGTAGCGTGCCTTCTTGTACCAATATCATGATGTTATGATTGTTTGGCACTTGCAGCGTCGTTGAGCCAGCGCTATGCAAAGCAATATCCCACATATTGATTGGCGTAAAGGTACTTGCCGCGCCTGTCGTATTTTGCCACTTACCTGCAATAATCCTCGCTTGACCAATAGCATGTCCATTTTCAATATTGCTTAAGTCAACGATAGGCAAATCAGCGCCTTTTAGCGTTTGATATTTAGGCGCAGTCAGTTTATGGGCGCTTGGCAAATTGACCCATAATTGCACCATGCTAAAAAGTCCACCACGGCGGCTAAAGTCGGGCGAGTGGAATTCTTCGTGCATAATGCCGCGCCCGGCGGTCATCCATTGCACATCACCTTCTTTGATGATGCCACAACCGCCAGCCGAATCGGCATGGCTAATCTCTCCCGAGTAGGCAATCGTCACCGTTTCAAAACCCTTATGCGGATGCTGCCCGATACCGTGCGACTCCTTCTCATGGTTTGGATTTGGCGCAAAGGTGGTCGGCTGACCATAGTCCAATAATAAAAATGGATCGGTATGCTGATAATTAAAATCAGCTTCGTTATCTAAATGATTAAACAAAGTTTTGACATAAAAACCATCGCCGACCCAATGCGGTGCTTTATTATTATGAATATGTTTGATGGCGCGCATTGCTTACCTCGTCAGCCTAACTGTATTAAAGAATATTTATTTATTTTACCGTCATTCTTTAACAGGAATGAAATACCTACTCTTAAGTAATTCTAAATCTGTATGGGTTTATATGGTGGTTAAATTCAAAATAGTCAAATATTTAGTGTTTTTAAATTTGTATCACTGGCTTTTAAATTAAAGAGTATGTATGACTTAACATCAAACCACTTCGCCGCAAGCAAAACCACTGGCCCACGCCCATTGAAAGTTGTAGCCGCCAAGCCAACCGGTGACGTCAAGCACTTCACCGATGAAATATAGCCCGTCTTGATATTTGCTTTGCATGGTCTTTGACGAGACTTCATCGGTTGTGATGCCGCCGCGTGTGACTTCAGCGGTTCGATAGCCTTCAGTGCCAGACGGTTTTAGCTGCCAGCCGTTCAGCGTCGTGCCAAGCTCTATCAAGCGCTCATCTTTAATATTGGCAAGTTCGGTGTCTTTGATATCGTCCCACAAATGCGTTTGTAGCGCTGCCAGCAGTTTTTTCGGCAAAGCATTGTTGGTATTGTCTGCCAAGACCGTGCGGATAAGCTGGCGCGGGTGCGATTTCTTATGAGTTAGTAAAAGCGCCGTTATATCTATTTCGGGTAGCAAATTGATAGTAATAGTTTCACCAACATGCCAATAGTTGGACAGTTGCAGCATAGCTGGGCCCGACAGGCCACGGTGAGTAAAGAGCAGCGGTAGCTTAAAGGAGATGCGCTCATTACTGGCAATCACCGGCAGACTGATACCGGCAAGCGTGCGAATCAGCTCACCCGTTTTATCGGTAAAGGTAAATGGCACAAGGCTGGCATCAGTTGCGACTAACGTATGGCCGAACTGTTGCGCCAGCTCGTAACCAAAACCGCTCGCACCTAATGTCGGAATAGACAAGCCGCCCGTCGCTACCACAAGCGATTCGCAGCGATAGCTGGTTTGCGGCAGCTTACTTTGATTGCCGTTATCTTTTCTCTCTTGTTTTTCTTTTTTACTCAGGATTTTACTGGTAATTAATTCAAAGCGAGACCTCTTATTATTCTCATCAGTCTTTACTTGTTCGATGTGGGTATTGAGCTTGACTTGCACGCCCACAGCAGCGCATTCATCAAGGAGCATGATTAAAATATCTTGCGCCGAATCATCACAAAATAGCTGCCCGTGCTCGCGCTCATGGTAAGGAATTTTATGCTGCTTAACCATAGCAATGAATTCCCAGCTCGGATAACGGCTGAGCGCGGATTTACAAAAATGGGCATTACTACCGATAAAGTGCTCGGGCTCGACGAAGTAATTGGTAAAGTTACAGCGCCCGCCACCTGACATCAGGATTTTTTTACCGGCTTTATTGGCATGGTCGAGTACCAAGACGCGGCGACCACGGCGACCCGCAGTCAGCGCACAATATAACCCCGACGCCCCAGCGCCGATGACGATGACATCGTAGTGATTGTGTGCTGCTGCATTGCGCGGATTTTCCATGATGATAGGTTCCAAAAAGCGCTAAGCTTTAAAAAAATAGAAATAAAAAATCGTAAAACTAAAAAGTAGCCGAATGCGGCGTCTTAATCATAAAGGGTAGCTATTGTCCATGTTTTATAGCAGGTTACAAGGATTAAATAATTTTGCTCAGTCAACTTATAAAAATCGCTACCCCTGGTTAAGTATACAGCTGTGCAGCGAAATTGTTGTGTTTTGCGCTCGACGTCTTGCAACGACGCGGCTTATTTGTCAAACTAACTTAAGTGTCAGACATTATGGAAGATGACTCTTATCACTTGTATAGGCCACCGTTTGCCGTTCATATTTAACGCAAGCCGTTTAATGATAGTCGCAACGACAGCCGCTACAAGTCAGAATAATTAAAAAAGGATGACTACGATGACTCAAAAATCATTTCCTATCGCGGCTGAGTTTGTCGCCGCTGCCAATACTAGCGCTGAGCAATACACCAAAGAATACCAACAATCTATTGCGTCACCTGAGGCGAACGATGCCTTTTGGGCGAAGCGTGCCGAGCTGATTGATTGGATAAAAAAACCCACCAAAATCAGCGATGTCAGTTATGACTTAGAAGATTTTCATATCAAATGGTATGAGGATGGTGAGCTTAATATTTCAGTCAACTGCCTTGATCGCCATGTCAAAAATCACCCTTATAAGCCTGCTATTATTTGGGAAGGTGATCATCCATCGCTACACAAAATCATCTCATTTAAAGAGCTGCACGAAGCGGTGTGTCGTCTCGGGAATGCCATGCGCAAACTTGGGGTCAAAAAAGGCGATCGCGTCACTTTATATATGCCAATGATACCAGAAGCGATGGTTGCCATGCTGGCGTGTACGCGCATCGGGGCGGTACATTCGGTGGTATTTGGCGGTTTTTCTGCCGAGAGTTTGGGCAATCGCATTATCGACAGCCAATCAAAATTGGTCATTACCGCCGACGAAGGTATTCGCGGTAATAAACGCACACCGCTCAAAGCCAATGTCGACCGAGCGTTAGACATGGATGGTACGGAAAGCGTGACCAATGTCGTGGTCGTCCATCGTACGGGTAATTCTGTGCCGATGAGCGGTCGGCGCGATGTTTGGTATCACAGTTTGGTCGATGGCGAATCAAAGCATTGCGAGCCTGAAGTCATGAATGCCGAGGATCCGCTGTTTTTATTATATACCTCAGGCTCTACCGGCAAGCCAAAAGGCGTGCTGCATACCACTGGCGGTTACATCACTTATGCGCTTTCTACGTTTCGCGATGTGTTTGATATCAAAGAAGATGATGTCTACTGGTGTACGGCCGATGTCGGCTGGGTGACCGGTCATACTTATGCCACTTATGCACCGCTTGCTAATGGGACGACGACGGTCATGTTCGAAGGGGTGCCAGAGTATCCGACGTGGGCGCGTATCGGTCATATTATTGATAAACACCAAATCACGGTTTTATATACAGCACCGACCGCCATCCGTGCGATGATGAAAGAAGGCGATACCTTTGTCCGTGAATCTGACCGTTCAAGTTTGCGCTTGCTTGGCTCCGTTGGTGAACCGATCAATCCAGAAGCGTGGGATTGGTATTACAATGTCGTTGGCGGCGGTAAATGTCCGATTGTCGATACGTGGTGGCAGACAGAAACCGGCGGTATCTTACTGGCGCCAATACCGGGTACTGTCGATATGAAACCGGGTGCGGCGATGAATCCGCTATATGGCATCGAGCCGGTCGTCGTCGATGCTGATGGTCATGTCTTAGAAGGTGCGGCAGAAGGTAACCTTGCGATTAGTGGCGGCTGGCCGGGGCAGATGCGTACTATTTATAATGATCACGAGCGCTTTTTAAAAACCTATTTCACAGAATATCCGGGCTATTACTTTACTGGCGATGGTGCGCAGCGTGACGAAGACGGTCACTACTGGATTACCGGACGCGTGGATGATGTGCTCAATGTTGCCGGGCATCGGCTAGGCACGGCGGAGATTGAAAGCGCGGTGGTTGCGCACCCAGCAACGGCTGAAGCAGCGATTGTCGGTATGCCGCATGACATTCGCGGGATGGGGGTTTGTGCCTTTATCATTCTAAAATCGGGCGAAACCGCAACGGATGCTTTAAAATCTGAGCTCAATCGCCATGTGCGCGCGGAAATTGGCCCGATTGCCAACTTGGATGCTATTTATATGGTGGACGTCTTACCCAAAACGCGCTCTGGTAAAATCATGCGCCGTATCCTGCGAAATCTTGCCGCAGGGCAATATGTTGGTCTGGGCGATTTATCGACCCTTGCTGATAGCGCTGTCATCAATGAGCTGATTGACGTGGTCAAAGCGGAACGCGGAGAGTAAAGAGTATGATTCGTTAATTGGATATACTAAAAGAATATGCACTAAACTAATTTTTCCCTTCTTTAAAAGCCATACTATCGTAAATATTATGGCTTTTTTACGTAGAGGTTATTGCTATTAGCGCGCTTTAAAGTTTCAATAACTTTTGTTTTTCTCCATATTTACAAGGTTTACCGTCATTATGCTGAACTCTTCTTTGCAGCCTACGCCGATACCAGCGCCAAAAATTGCCATTATCGGTGCTGGCTTAACGGGACTATTTACTGCCACCTTATTAGAGCGCGCTTCTAGCCAAATGAATGAGCAGAAAATTAATGACAAATCCTCAATACCAGAAATCACTATTTTTGAGAAATCACGCAGCGTCGGGCGTCTAGCAACACGTTACCGCAGCGATAGCCTTACTGATAAAAACTGGCAATGGGCGTTTGGAGCGCAGTTTTTCACCGCCAAAACCTCAAGCTTTCAACAATTTATTGAGCCGTGGTTGCAGACAGGTTTGCTACAGCCATGGTGCGCGCAAGTAGTGAGCTTAACGCCAATGTCGGCAAATAATCAGAAACCCGATATTCACCTCAAAGAGCAATGGGGGAGTACGCAAGCGCGTTATATCAGCACGCCAAAGATGACCAGTTGGGGACGAGCATTGGCTGATGAATTGCAGCATAGTACCATTAAGTTTAACACCCGCGTCGCGCGATTATCTCAATATAAGCAAACGCCAAATAGCAACATCAATAATAAAACTAACGACAAAACCAGTGAAAAAACCAGTAATAAAACTGAGCTATTCGATGAAAATGGCAACAGTCTTGGTCATTTTGATTGGGTAATTTGTACGGCGCCAAATGGTCAAGCCGTCGAGCTGATGGCAGATAGCGGTTTTAGTGAATGCGCAAAAATCACTGAGCCAACAATGCAGGCGTGCTATACCTTAATGCTTGGTTGGAATGAGAACCAACCAGTACCTGAGGCGCTAAGCTGTTTGGACACGGCGTGGGATGTGGCTTATGTACAGGATTCTATCATTGATAGAATATTTATCGAACATCATAAGCCTGAGCATCATGCGCTATTACCCAGCATGACCATTCATGCGCGCAACGACTGGTCAGAGCAGCACGTCGATGACGATATCAATACCATAAAAGCAAAGTTGTTAGAAGCCGCTCAGCGAGCATTAAACTGGAATGCGGAGAGCGCGCCAAGCCAAGTTGATTGTCACCGTTGGCGTTACGCCGCGACCGTAACCGCTTCTCATAAAGAGCAGTTAGGAGTATTGGTTGATGATAAGCAACAATGGATTGTCAGCGGCGATTGGTGCGGGCAAGGTAATATCGAAAGCTGCTATCAAATGGCGGCGCAGACGATGGCAGCGATAGTTTAATTTACAGATAATAAAGGCTTTAAGGAATTAAACTTAGACGTATTACATCATAATAAATTTGAATTTATATAGATCATTAACTTATAGACAAAAAAAGAGCCCACGAAGGAGGTGTCGTGGGCTGAGGAAAACTTATCATGTGACCGAGCTACTATTAAATAACGAGCCACAAGTAAATTGATCAAGATTTATTATTGTTAATATAAAGATGATGACGAAATCTATGATTTCAAGAAATTCTCACATCTGCTTACAATTTCCAGTGTACAACTGTATTTATTACACAGTCATCATAACTGAAATTGGCCGATTTACCTAGCTTGCTTACATGTCATTACGTTTTGGTTTATTATCCGCCGATTATTGGCTAAAAATATTCATAACAAACATTTTGCTAAGGATTTTTTGCTCAAAAACACTTGCAATTGAGTAAAGCCAAAACCAACCGGCACAGAAGCATGACGACATGGCTGAAAAATGCTAAGCTAGCCACATTCTTATCGTTCACTATAAACTGGGTTTGTCATGACCGAGAGTACACCGCTGCACACACCAGAACAAAAACCGCTACCAACGCCAAACGACAGAAGTATCTTTAACCTACCCAACAATCTTACGATTGCGCGTATTTTAATGATTCCGTTATTTGTGGCGATTGCTTATTGGCCACCCGCCATGGGAATTGGCATGCCAGCGATTTCGGACAATGTCATCGCGCGGGTAGGTATGAGCGAATTTAGCGACAGTTTGCTGCGCCATTTGCTACTAACCGGTGTGTTTATTATCGCCGCGGTGACCGATTGGCTGGATGGTTATTTTGCCCGTAAGCTTAACGTGGTCTCTGCTTTTGGGCGCTTCTTAGACCCAGTCGCTGATAAGCTAATGGTCGCAGCCGCACTGATTATCTTGGTGCAATGGCATCCCAATATCATCATGGCGATTGCGGCAATTGTGATTATCTCGCGTGAAATTGCCGTCTCGGCGCTACGCGAGTGGATGGCGGAGCTTGGCAATCGCACTAGTGTTGCTGTCTCGTATGTCGGCAAACTCAAAACCACTTTTCAGATGATCGCTATCACTGTGTTATTGTTAAATTGGCAATCGCTTGAAATGATAGGGTATGTCTTGATGGTGGCGGCGGTAATTTTAACCTTATGGTCGATGATGATTTACTTAAGAGCGGCTTGGCCGTATTTAAAACAAAGCGGTTAGTATATAGAATAAATGCTATCAGTCCTTAAGTTTACATGCCTAAGTTTAAACCGCTCATAAACAAAAACGCCAGTCATGATAAGTGACTGGCGTTTTTTATTTATCATAGTTTTAAGTGTATTTAATGATCAAATAATTACAACTCAATAGAGAAATTTTCCCCTAAGCTTTTTTCAATCGCTGCATCGGTAACTGCCGCCGCCGTCATTTTGACCGCGCTGGTAATGGCATTACCATTTGCCCAGTATTCCGCCCCATGCGGCACCACTTTAATCAGCTGTACCCTTGGATCTTCTTTGCCCTGCTCAAAATAGGCGTTATACATAACCGACCATAGCTCATCAAGTTTCTCTGTATCCTCGACCAATTCAGCAGTACCAGAAATAGACAAATACTTATCATCGCCTTTTGTGGTATAAGCCAAATTTACTTCTGCATTTTGCTTAATGTTATCGACAGTTTCAGAAGGCGTGTGTCCAATAAACCAGATCTCTTTGGCGCCAATGCTGGTTTCAGTGGTATTCATAGGGCAAGAATGTAGATGGTCTTCGCCATTGCGTGTGGTCATCATGGTATATTTAATATCTTTTACCATCGCTTGGATGGTATCCATTTGCGCTTGTTTACTCATAATAGTTATCCTTTACTATTGAAATAGGCAGTTTGAGTTTCAGGTTTAAAAGTTTAAAAGCTACCGACAGTTAATTAATGAATCATTAATAACTCTTAGCCGATGACTCGTTATGCGTGGAATCAGTTATTAATATAATAAAGTTGCTTAATAAAACGATATAGCTGCTCTGTAATACGCTGTGACGCTTTGTAAGCTTTAATGTGCTGAAAATAACGAGCAAGGTTGTAAACATATTGGCAAAATTAAAAACAAAAAACGCCAGTAAATAAAAATTTACTGGCGTTCAAATAGATGTCTTATTTTTTGTTTTTTATTATTAAGACAGCAAAACTTACAGAAAGCGAGGTTATAGAGAGACGGAGAAAGTTTCACCTAAATCTTCAGCAGTTTTACCTTCTTGTACCGCTGCGGTTGCCATTTTAAACATATTGACCACTGAGCTACCGCTAATCCAGCATTCAGCGCCATGTGGTACCACTTTAATCAACTGGACGTTTCCATCTTCTTTACCTTCAGCAAAAAAGGCGTTATAAACAGGCGACCATAGCTCATCTAACCTGTCTTTATCGGTTGATAATTCAGCGTTACCACTGATAGAGACATAGTTCTTTTCATCTTGAGTAGCGTACGTTAATCCAATTCTTGCATCGTTTTGAATGTCTTTGACGACGTCTGAGGTTTTATCACCGATAAACCAAATTTCTTTGGCAGCGACATCCGCTTTATTAGTGGTCATCGGCCAAGCATGAATGTCACCTTTTTTATTGGTAGTACTCATCATAGCAAATTTTACGTCTTTGATGATTTCTTGAATTTTCGCGATATGCTCTTGGTTACTCATTAGGTTTATCCTTTTATCATTATAGCAAGTGGTTCTTTGTTTAACTTATGGTTGCTTATTAATCATCTAGTCTAGACAAGCCAGCGCCGTTTATAGTAATTTTTATGAACAGATTATAGTTATAGTTATTAAGCTCGTTATGAGGCGCTTAACTCATCGCAACTGCCCACTAGAATAGCGATTATCATTCTCTTATTTATATAGGTCGCCAGTAATGCGATGTGAGTGTTTGTAAGGTTTACAAGAATTAGGTAAAAATTGTGACGCCAGCTGAGCAATATTTCTCTGACGAAAAGTTTTTTATCTTGGTTTTGACCTGCTTATTACAGGGCTTCTTGTTATAATACGCAGACCATTTACTTTGCATGGCAGAGATGCCTTGATCTTACGGATTATGCCTTTATGATGACCATCGCCGGACAACCGTTTCTTACCGATTTTCAGACGCAGCAACTCATCAGTCAGTTTCAGCAAAAAACCGAGCTAAATGTCAGCCAGATTCATACTCAGCAGGTTTATGTGCTATCGCGCGACCTCGTAGGTAATGAGCAGAAAAAAGCGCTGGATTTGTTTGGGGTGCATGCCGATATTCAGCTTGCCACCCCTGAAGACAATCAAATACAAGTGATCGTCGGTCCGCGTTTTGGGACGATTTCGCCGTGGGCCAGTAAAGCGACCGATATTTTTAATAACTGTGAAGTTGAGATTAAACGCGTCGAGCGCGTTATCGTTTATACCCTAACGATTGACGCAAAAGCAGACGGCGACGTAGGTGCAACTAATAACAAGCTTCCTAAAGCCGCTGAGCAATTATTGTTTGACCGTATGACCCAAAGCCTAGTTTATGATTTAAATGACGTAAATAAGCTGTTTGATGATGAACAGCCAGCGTCGCTTAATCGCATCGACGTCATCGGTCAAGGTCAATCAGCACTAGAGAATGCCAATAAAGAATTTGGTTTTGCCTTGTCGAGCGAAGATATCGACTATCTAATGAATGCCTACGTCAATGAGCTAAAGCGTAATCCAACTGACGTTGAGCTGATGATGTTTGCACAGGCCAACTCAGAGCATTGCCGTCATAAAATCTTTAATGCCCAGTGGACGGTCGATGGCGAAGTACAGCCAAAATCCCTGTTTCAGATGATTAAAAATACTTATAAAGCCAATCCACAAGGTATCTTGTCGGCTTATAAAGACAACGCCGCGGTGATGGCTGGTGCTAAGGGGCTGCGTTACTACCCAGTGCCGACTGATGCCACGGATGTAAATTCTGCCCATCCTTATGGCTTTCATAAAGAAGAAATCGATATCTTAATGAAAGTTGAAACCCATAACCATCCAACGGCGATTGCGCCTTATGCGGGTGCAGCGACAGGTGCGGGCGGTGAGATTCGTGATGAAGGCGCAACCGGTCGTGGCGGTAAGCCAAAAGCCGGTCTGACGGGTTTCCATGTATCACATCTGCATATTCCAGAGCTTGCGGAAAAATGGGAACAATCGGGTCAAGTAAGTACGCAAGACTATGGTACGCCTGATCGTATGGCCACCAGCCTTGAGATTATGACCGAAGCGCCACTCGGCTCAGCCAACTTCTCCAATGAGTTTGGTCGTCCAAACCTCTGCGGTTATTTCCGTAGTTTCCAATTGGATACCTCAGCGGCAAAAGATGGCAGCCAAATGCGCGGCTATCATAAGCCAATCATGCTGGCAGGTGGTTACGGCAATATCAAACGCAACCTGATTGAAAAAAATACCATTCAACAAGGTGATCTCTTGATCGTTCTTGGCGGCCCTGCGATGCAAATCGGTTTGGGCGGCGGCGCAGCATCGTCTGTCGATAGCGGCGAGCTAGATGAAGGCTTGGACTTTGCATCGGTTCAGCGCGATAACGCCGAGATGGAGCGTCGCTGTCAGGAAGTGATCGATCGCTGCTGGGCCTTAGCTGGAAATGAAGCGTCGGGAAATGACGCTGATGCCAGTAATACCAGCAATGCTAGTAAAGACGGTAACCCCATCGTCTCTATTCATGACGTCGGCGCAGGCGGTCTGTCAAACGCTATGCCTGAGCTGGTCGATGACCATGATATGGGCGCCCATTTAAACCTGCGTAAAATCCCGTCGCTGGAAGCGGGAATGTCACCGATGGCTATCTGGTCGAACGAAGCGCAAGAGCGTTATGTGTTAGCGATTCGCCCAGAGAGTAAAGATCAGTTTGATGCCATCTGTGCCCGTGAGCGCTGTCCGTATGCTATCTTAGGCGTAGCGACGGAAGTTCGTCAGCTTATCGTTGATGATGAGATGCTCGATGAGCAGCCAGTCGATATGCCGATGCAAGTACTGCTCGGTGGAACGCCGCAGATGCAGCGTAGCTTTAGCCGTCAAGAGAAAGAATTGCCACCGCTTGAGCTCAATGACTTTAATTTAGCTGAATCTATCAAAGATGTGCTACGTCATCCAACCGTTGCCAGTAAGTCTTTCTTGATTAGCATCGGTGACCGCTCGATTACTGGTATGGTAGTCCGTGATCAGTATGTTGGTCGCTATCAAGTGCCCGTTGCCGATTGCGCCGTCACAGCTTCTGGTTTACTAGCGCTTGATGGTCAGCCGATGAGCGGTGAGGCGATGAGCGTCGGTGAGCGTACGCCAGTCGCCTTGATTAGTCCAAAAGCTTCTGCACGCTTAGCAGTCGGTGAGGCGATTACCAATATTGCTGGTGCGCGCATTAATCAGCTATCTGATATCACCATGTCAGCAAACTGGATGGCAGCCTGCGGCGATGACACTGAGGACGCTGCATTGTTTGACGCTGTGTATGCGATCGGCGAAGAGCTATGCCCAGCATTGGGTATTGCTATTCCAGTCGGAAAAGACTCGCTATCGATGCGTGCTAATTGGACGGATAGCAATAAAGACGGCAGCACAGATAAATCAGTGGTTTCGCCAATGAGTCTTGTGATTACGGCTTTTGCGCCTGTTATTGATGTGGCAAAAACCTTAACACCTGAGCTAATCAATGGTGATAGCGCCTTCTACCGTATTGATTTGTCAAAAGGTAAACTGCGCCTTGGCGGTTCAATCCTTGCGCAAACGGCAAGCCAATTGGGCAATGAATGTCCTGACCTTGAAAAGCCAAGCGATTTAATCGATTTCTTTAACTTCGTCCAAGCGGGTAATGCCCAAGGCGTCATTAGCGCTTATCACGATATAGGTGATGGTGGTTTGCTGGCGACGATTGCTGAGATGCAGTTTACCAGTCGTCAAGGTATCAAGCTGTCATTGGACGATAAAAACCTACTCGGTCAATTATTCAGTGAAGAGCTGGGCGCGGTCATTCAGGTCTTACCAGAAAACGTCGCTGCTCTTATGCAATTGGCAGAAGAATTTAACATCAGCGATATGCTCAGCCTCGTCGGTCAAAGCTGTGAGGAAGACAGCCTTATCATTCAAACGCCACTGCATATGGGCGATGATACCTTGCGCTTTAGCCGAAGCGAGCTACAACAAGAGTGGAGTCAGGTCAGCTATCAAATCGCCCGCCGCCGCGACAACCCAGCGTGCGTCCAGCAAGAGTATGACTTGATTAGCGATGCTAGCCATCAAGGTCTAATCGCTGCACCAAACTTTGACCTCAATCAAAAAGTGGAAGAGCCATATTTAGCTAGCCGTGAAAGCAAGCCAAGAGTCGCTATCCTGCGTGAGCAAGGCGTCAACGGTCAGACCGAAATGGCAGCAGGCTTTACCCAAGCGGGCTTTGAAGCGGTCGACGTCCACATGAGCGATTTACTTGAAGGTCGTATCAATCTACGTGACTTCGATGGTCTGGTCGCTTGTGGTGGCTTTAGCTATGGTGACGTACTCGGCGCAGGCTCTGGCTGGGCGAACTCTATCTTGTTCCATGACGAATTGCGCATGCAGTTTGTGCGCTTCTTTGCCCGTCCTGATACCTTTAGCTTAGGTGTCTGTAATGGTTGTCAGATGATGGCTCAGTTAAAAGATTTAATCCCAGGTGCTGAAAACTTTCCAAGATTTATTGCCAATAAGTCGGCTCGCTTTGAAGCGCGTACCGTTAACGTCAAAGTCGAGCGCACTAAGTCTATTCTGTTCAAAGGTATGCAAGACAGTATTTTACCAATCGCTGTTGCCCACGGTGAAGGCTATGCCACGCTGAACACTACCGAAATCGACGGTATGGCAAAACACGGTCAGCTTGCCATGCGCTTCGTCGATAGCCAAGGTCATCCAACCGAGACCTATCCGCTCAATCCAAACGGTTCGGTCGGCGGTGTCACTGGTCTGTGTAGTACCGACGGTCGCGTCACCATCATGATGCCGCACCCTGAGCGTACGCTACGTGCCTACAATCACAGCTGGAAACCAGAAGCATGGGATGAGGACGGCGCGTGGATGCGTATGTTCCGTAACGCCCGTGCTTGGTTGCGTTAAGATAGTTTGAGTTAATTTTAAACATAAAAAAAGGTGGGCTTAGGCTCACCTTTTTTGTGTTTGGAATTTGGTTTTATGTGGGAGCTAATCCCGCCTTCCGCTTGTATCTGCTAGTTTGGACGAGACGCTGGCTACGGTTTGGGTCGTCGCTTGCTCCGCGTCGCCACCCAAAACCTACCCATCGCAACTCGCCCAAACCAGCAGGATACCGCTGCAGTCGGGGCTAAAACGCGCCTCTGAATGACCATTTTATGATAAATTAGTCTGAACTTTAATTTTAATCGGTGCGCTAGGCGCACACTACGAGCTTTTCAATAAAACCAGTCGCCATTACGAAGGTTTTCTATATCTCTGTCACTTGATTTACGCACCATGTTAGATATTGCACCGTTAGCTTGTCCATGGTCTAGCTTTGTAAGAAAAGTATTGACCTCAGATTCATTCGCATGAAGTATCTTATCTAAGTAATATCGTTGTTCACTCTTGTCTAATGTAGTTTCTTGAAGTTGAAAGGGTCTATGTAGCGCAGCTTGAAGCAATGCCACTCTACATTTATCGTTCTCGATTATTTTGAAGTCTTGAGCATTTATATCTATGATCACGTTATATTCTGCGAAACCACTTTCAACAGAAATACTTAAAGTGTAAGCTCCATTTTCTGCTTTCGCTAGCATACGAAGATCATAAAAGATGATTTCTTTATCCATATTTTTTCCTAATCAGCTTTCCCTTTCTGCGCCTCAGCAATCAACTCATGAATCTTTGCGCTTTCTCTTAACACACAAGCCTCATAAGCCGACAGCTGCTCATGTTCTTGTTCTTTTTTTATTTCCTGTTCTTGCTCCTGCCTTGCTTTTTCTTCCAGATATTTCTGTAGCTCGTCTTGCTCATTTTTCTCGTTGTATTGTGAGTTGCTCATGGCTTATGTCTCCTACTATTTTTTTATCCATTAATAAAAGTCATCACGACCAGCATACTTCTTATTGAGTGCACGTAGTATCGCATACGTTTCTAAATCCAGCTCGCCCGTTGGCTGCTGCGGACGGAAATGCAATTGAAAGGCATACACGACATCGCGACTGGCTTTATCCCACGCGTCTGTATCATTGATTTGATAACCATAATCGCGAAACGCTTGCTTAATCTCAGGTATCGTTGCCGCGGCAAACGCGTCTTGATTCATAAAGAATTGCTTATCAAACTCATCATACCAAGCCCCAATGCCGTACTCCTTATGCAGTCGCTCCCAAGGAAACTTGGCACCAGGATCGATTTTACGCGAGGGTGCCATATCCGCATGACCGATGATATTCTTTGCTGAGATATTATATCTTTTCGCCAAGTCTTGTACCAGCTGCGCTACTTTTTGAATCTGAACCTCATTAAATTCGACATAGTGCTCATAAGGATGATAGTCGAGCGCACCGCTTTTTAAGGCGTCTCGATATTCAGGTTTGATGCCCGGGTTGACAATCTCGATGCCGATAGAGGTATCGTTGAGTATCGTTCTACCAGCAAAACCGCCCGTGCCAGCATGCCACGCGCGTTCGCCTTCGGGCACTAAGTTATAAATTTTATTATCGTTATTATCCAATATTAGATAGTGGGCGCTGACGTCGCCGGTGGTCAAAAGTCTAATAGCGCGGGCATTATTGCTCACCGTATAATGCAGGATAATGGTTTTAATACGCTCACTTTTACCCGTCGCTTGATAGGTTTCGCTATCGATGACGAAAGGCTCGCTGGTCGCTATTTGGGCGTTATGAGTGGTCACGCAGCCAATGAGGGGCAGCGTTAAGGCACATGCGAATGCTAAAAAGATATTTTTTGCCATGAAATGCTCTGTATGAATAAGGGTGGGCGATGATGCTTAGCTTTATCTGATATTGATAGTAGATAGATAAGATTGAGATATTTTTAAAGCTTTTTAATCCTTGCGGATTTTCTTCGCCAAAACCGTTTTCCAACTGTCTTCCAAACATTCAATCGCCAGCCACGGCTCGATAACCTCAGCATCAAATTTCTCTTTTGAATTGGCCAGTTGCCATAGCTTTTCAAGCGTCGCAAAAGGATAGGGGCGTTCGATGAGATAAACCGGCAAATCAGTGTTAATCATACCATCACGTACAACCTGAAAATACCAGCCAGCGATACCTTGTTTGGTCACCCAAGAGGCGATATTTGGCACTTTGTTCAGTTTAAACTGTCCGATTTGGTCATTGATTTTGTAGCAGGGGCGGCGAGGTTGCACGATGCGAAGTTGGACGCTGTTGTTATTATCAGTATTGCCATATTGCCCACCGTATTGAAAAATATCCCCAATACACACCGTCGACTCATCCATTGCAGGCAGACCGTTTACCGCTTCAGTCGTTAGGTTTTCACCAAGCGTGCCAACGCGTACCTTTAAGCCAAACTCAGCGTTAATCTTATCGTAAGTTGCCGTTGCTAATTGATGCACCGCTTTTAAGGGGCCGCCATGATGGCGTCTATCGGCTTGTTCATCAGTGCTCAGACCCATAAAATTGACCGCAACCGATTCCTTGATGGGTGCTTTATCAATGGCGCTCATCTGCTCACGCGCAAACGGCATGGCTTTGCCAGCACGTACGCAGACTAGATTGGCAATATGTAGCGGTAAGGGTTGATTGAAATCAGCACTATTTTTTTGGCTAAAAGATGCTATTTGCTCTATGCTCATGGATTATCCTAATCGATCGGGATTTATTAGGCGAGTGGTTAATTCATTAGAGATGTTAAAGATGGCTATTATCTTAGCCTAATCGGGCATGTGATTATATGGCTTTAGCGATTTAACCTTTATCTGTACCAAATTTTAAACAAAAAAAGACCAGAGTAGAATCTGGTCTTTTTATAAAGCAGTACTGTTAACAAACAAGATTATTTGTTTTTATTACGGCGACCTGCGGTTTTCTTCTCACGCGGTACAGCGACCAGCTCCGCCAATTGATCAGGTGACGACCATAGGCCTTCCAAGTCATAGAACTCACGCGCAGCTGGCGTCATCATATGCACGACAACAGCGCCCAAATCAATCAGCGTCCAGTCAGAATCGGTACCGCCTTCACGGCCAAGTGGCATAAAACCCGCTTGCTTAACTTCAGCGCCGACGCTGTCTGCCATCGCACGGACGTGGCGTTTTGAAGTACCGTCAGCGATGACGATGCGCTCCATCACGTCCGTTAGATTTTCTACGTTTAAAACAGTGATATTTTTTGCTTTCATATCGTCAAGCGTGTTTTCGACTACCGCTAAGCATTCTTTTAAGCGTTCTTCAGTCATGGTATTGGTCATAAATGGTCTTCTCTTCAATCATAAATATTAAAAATAAAATAGTAAATCATCACATTGCTTGCTCACGAGCCCTTGAAAAATAGGTAAATAGGCAGGTGTTTTTGCGGCAACATGGATAAAATAGGTAAAGTTAAACGTATAAGGCGATTTTAACGGAATTGAGCAGCAGAATATAGCTGATGGTCGATAATATATTGATAAACGGCAGGATTTAGCCATTTAGCGAACGAATTGGGTACAGTCGGGTTAATGATAGCATTTATTGGCTGTAAAGTTGCGTTTTGCGAACCTTGCTTGCGCAGCTGTTGACGTACTTGGGTGCTTGATATCGCTGCCACAGGGCGCGGGTCTATATAAATGCGTCCTTGAGCGGCATTTTTCAAGTTACTGCTGGCTGTTAAATGCTGCAAAGCTGGCGCGACAAGGTCAGTAGCCGAGTCAGTGATGAAGTGTTGCAATGCTATGGGAAGCTGAGATTGCAGTGCAGTAAGGTTTGACGTTACTAAGTCTTGATTAATAAGCTTTTCTTGTGCAATAGTATTTTCATCATTATTATTAATAATAGGGTCATTTTCAGCAATGCTAAGCCGATTAAATACCCATAAATTGACATGATCGGTCAGCGTCAAACCGTCTTTCCATTTATCCAAACTCTGCGCGCTGTCCATGCCCATGATAAATATCAGGTCATCGTGCGGATAGCGCGCGCGTAAGGTTTTTACACTATCAATGGTATAGACCGGCGGCGTTTGCCACAGCTCAAGCTCATTGATTTGTAGCGGGGTATTTTTTATAGCCAGCTTTAGCATGGCCAGACGGTGCTTAGGGTCGGTGCTGTCTGCTTTAAAAGGCGACCGCGCATTGGGCAATAATGACACCTGTAGCTCGTGCTGTTGTTGCTCAGCTATTGGTAATAAACTTTGATAAACGTACAGCGCCATTTGCAAATGACCATTATGCACAGGATCAAATGAGCCGCCCAAATAGGCACGAATGGCGGGTTTGGCGTTTTTTGTTAGGTGATAGTCTTTAGAATAAGGCATAAATAAATGAGCAAAAAGCGCTATGAATGGACAGTGTCGTTAAGTGAACTATAGCATTATTGGAGAGCGCTCAGTAGGGTCGTATGTTTTAAAGCCCTAAAGATTTAACAAAAATAGTCCATAAAAAACCGACCATCATGATGATAGTCGGTTAAATGTAGAGCGATTAAGCATGACTGTAAATTATAAACGGTACCGAGATTAAATCGCGTCGCTATGCGCTTGGATGGCGGTCAGGGCAATGGTATAAATAATATCATCGACCAACGCACCACGCGATAAGTCATTAACGGGCTTATTCAAACCTTGCAACATCGGTCCGACACTGACCACATTGGCGCTACGTTGTACCGCTTTATAGGTGGTGTTACCAGTGTTTAGGTCAGGGAAGATGAAGACGTTTGCTTGTCCGGCAACCGGTGAGTCAGGGGCTTTTTGTTTACCGACGCTCATGACCGAAGCGGCATCATATTGCAATGGGCCATCGACGGCGAGGTGCGGCGCACGCTGACGGACGATTTCGGTTGCACGAATGACTTTTTCGACATCAGCGCCCGTACCAGATGAACCCGTTGAGTAGCTAATCATCGCCACTTTTGGATTGATACCAAAGGCGGCGGCAGACTGCGCCGATTGAATGGCGATTTCAGCGAGCTCTTCGGCGTTCGGGTCAGGATTAATGGCACAGTCACCATAGACCACCACTTGCTCAGGTAGCAGCATAAAGAACACTGACGATACCAGCGAATACTGCGGCGCGGTTTTAATTAGCTGAAACGCAGGGCGCACGGTATTCGCGGTTGTGTGTATTGCCCCAGAAACCAAACCGTCTACCTCGTCCATCTCGAGCATGGTCGTACCCAAATAAACCGTGTCTTTGAGGTATTCAGCAGCGACTTCGGCGTTGGTTTTACCCTTACGGCGCTCGACCACGGCATTGATATATTTATCCATATCGAGGCTATCAGGGTCGATAATCTCAAGGCCCTCAGGCAACACCAAATCGCGATTTTTCACTACTTGCTCGACCTCACTACGCTTGGCAATCAACACGCAGTTGGCGATACCGCGACTTTGGCAAATGCACGCCGCTTCGACCGTACGTGGCTCTGAGCCTTCTGGGAGCACGATACGTTTTTTGGCATTTTGCGCTTTTTTGACCACTTGATGACGAAATGCCGAAGGAGACAGGCGCATCTCATACTCTTGGCTAAAGTACTCTTTAATCCAGTTGAGGTCTAAATGCGCGGCGACATAACGTGCCACTTCTTCGGCGCGCTCGGTATCATCGCTTGGAATCTCAGAGCTCAAATGCATCAGGCTTTGTACGGTCTCATAACTGTCGCTTTCGACACTCATGATAGGGATGCCGGTTTTGAGCGCCGATTGCCAAAGCTCAGCGACGGTTGCGCTTGGTACCACACCGCCCGTTAATACCAGTCCTGCTAAAGGGATGCCGTTGATACAAGCAAGTCCCGCGGCCAACAGTAAGTCGTCGCGGTCACCCGGCACAACGATAAGCGTACCACGTTTAAAGACTTCATCAACGCGAGCGACCGAGCGCGCGGTCAAACTGATGCGGTTGATACGGCGCGATTTTGCCTCACCGACGTTTAACCAAGTGGCGTCGAGCTCAGCGGCGATATCCCACGTACGCGGTACAGAGAGCGAATCACTAAAGGGCACCACGCCGATTAAGCGAAACTCTTCGGTATTAAAGTGCGGTGACAGGCGCTGCACTTCTTGCATAAAGCCCTCGTCTAAATTGACGATGGCTTCGCCTGGGGCGACCATCTGATTTTCGAGGGTGCTTTGGGCGTTTGGTAAATCGTGCATCCGCATTAAGATACAACCAAGCGTGCGCTCACTGGCGATACCGCCAAATTCACGAGCGTGGACGTCAAGCTTGTCAGCCAGATAGGCAGGTTTACTGGTATCGGCGGTGCTGACAAAAATGATTTTAGCATCTAAGGCATGGGCAATGGCGCGGTTGATTTGCGACGCATAAGAGGTCTCAGTCGTCGATACTAAGCCTTCACAAATCACCACATCGTAGTCGTCGCCTAAGGTATGATAATTGACGACTACTTCTTCCAACAAATCATCAAGATTGTCGTCGCCAAGCATACGCTCAAGGCGCTGACGGCTGATAGATTTGGGTGGATTAAGACCAAAAGCGTGCATTGCCAGCGCGCTTGAGCTGTCTAAACTGTTTTGCTTATCTAAGGTATCGTCTTGTAAAAACGGCTTCATAAAGCCAGCTTTGATACCGTTATAGTCAAAGGCGCGAATCAAGCCTAACGCCGCTGACGTCACACCGATACCGCGACTGATGGGCACAAGTAAAAAAGTTTGCATAATGTATCCTACTATTTATTTTATTTTTTAAGCGCGTTTTATCCTTGTGCCATACAAACGCTCCCTGTTTTCTTATGGCACAAGTAATGGTTTGTTTAGCAATCTGATGCTTACAAACCTAAGGCTTCGCGCGTTTCTTGGGCAATGCGGCATTCTTCATCGGTTGGTACCACCCACAGCTCAATGCTGCTATCGTCGGCATGGAAACTGCCTTCTTTGCCACCGACCAAGCTGGCGTTTTTAGTGCTATCTACCTTGATACCAAAATGCGGCATCATCTCTAAAATACGCGTCCGTGTGGTCACTGAGTTTTCCCCAATCCCGCCGGTAAAGACAATGCCGGTAAAGTCAGGTAGCGCACAGCTTAAGCTGGCAAGGTACTTAGCGACGCGGTAGCAGAACATCTCAATCGCAAGCTTAGCATCTTGATGACCTTCATTTGCTGCTTGCTCGATAGTACGTAAATCATTGGATAAGCCTGAAATACCCAGCAGCCCACTTTCGTTATTGAGCATCTTATCGGTTTCTTCTAAGCTCATGCCTAGCTGGCGCTTGAGATGAATATGCAAGCTTGGGTCAACATCGCCGCTGCGCGTGCCCATCATCAGCCCTTCAAGCGGCGTCAAACCCATACTGGTATCGAGACTTTCACCATTATAGACAGCCGTCGCCGAGCAGCCATTACCTAGGTGCGCGGTCAACCAACCATGTGGCGCTTTAGCACTGGTGATTTCGCTGGCGCGTTCTGATACATAAGCGTGCGAGGTACCATGAAAGCCGTAACGACGGATTTTATATTCATCATAAAGGACTTTTGGCAGTGGATAACGAAAGGCAACAGGTGGCATGGTTTGGTGGAAGGCGGTATCAAATACCACCACTTGCGGAATCTCGGGATAAATTGTTTGTACTGCTTCGATACCGAGCGCATTGGCAGGGTTATGGAGCGGTGCTAATACTTTTAAGCGTTTGACTTCTTCTAACACATGCTGATCGACACGCACCGCTTCTGAATACTCGCGGCCGCCATGCACCACGCGGTGGCCGACAGCAATAAAGTGATATTGCTCAAGTAACTCAAGGATTTTTTTCAAGGCCAGTTCATGACGACCGCCAGCGATGGCGATTTCTAGCTTTTCACCATTTAGCGTTGTGTGTTTGATGCGCGCAGTGTCGAGGCCTAAGTTTTCTGCCAGACCTGTGATACGCGTAGCATTGTCTTCGCTGATGAGTGCGTATTTGATTGAAGAGGAGCCGCAATTAAGGACTAAAGTGGGGTTGGTTAGATTCGATGTTTCAGAGTCTTTATCATTAAAATTGGTGGTTACGCCAGCGCTCATACTCTATCCTTAGAAGTTATTTTTTGGGTGGTGATTCGACATCGATAGTCACCGATTACATAAAAAAAACCAGCCATATTCTTGTCGCCGTAAGCCAAACAGCTGCCATACGCAACAATCCTATCGCTGATTTTTATCATTGCTGCTGCAAGGGTTCACTATAATGTACCATATTTTGAGGTTTATACCACGATAACTATAAGGCTTTAATTATGCCGTTTTATACAAGTGTACACCGAATACCATCAACCGCTGCCAGAGATAATAGGATAAAAGCTGTTTTTATAAAATTGTAAGTAAGTTTGTCTGTGGTTCTCTGTCTGTAGCTATTGATAGCGTTTATAAAATCCCATTTTGCCTAGCGTTAGTCGTTAATTCTTATAAATTTATGCGCCAATCAGCAGCAGGGGGCGCACAACTTTATCGAATAATGCTATGATTAAAAAATTGTCCTATTTTTCTACTGCAGCCTTATTTTCGCTGATAGTGATTGTTATCGCCTGCAAACCATTGCAAGATGAAAGGTTAGCCATTCTATGTTTACTATACGCCGTACCTCAAATTTTAACAGCGCTAATTTAAGCGTTGACGTCAAACCTGCTGTTTATCAGGTAACCATAGCGACGCTGGTAATCGGGGCAACTGCGTTGGCAGGTTGCGGACAAAAAGGCGATTTGTATTTAGCAGAATCGAGTAGCCAAACGGTAAAAGACAATACGGCTGTGCTTGAGAGCACCAGTCATCCGCAAGATGCCGCCTTTGCTAAGCTCAATGACAATGCAAATAACGAGCCAGATGCCGAAGATTTTCAGCTGCCTGCTCCGAGTACGGATCCTAACGATTATTAATGCTTGTCTACTAATGCTTGTTTATTAAAAGCCAAATATTCAAACGATTCTTAGCCTATTCAAGCTGCTAAACCCCTAAATTGTTTACTCCCTTAATACATTGATTATATTAGAGACAACTTTATGAGTCAGTCAGTCACGACCAAAACTGAGCAAGGATTGTATGTGCATCCTGAAGCCTTAACCGCCCATTTGCCCGCGCTCGATTATCGCGATGGCGCGTTATACATGGAGCAGGTAAGTATTGATGAGGTGGTCAAGCACTATGGTACGCCGTGTTATGTCTATTCAAAACAAGCAATTTTAGACGTTTATCAGGCTTATACCACAAGCTTTGCCAACCTAAAGCATCAAATTTGCTATGCGGTGAAAGCAAACTCTAACCTTGCCGTACTTGGCATCTTGGCGCAAGCAGGGGCAGGATTTGATATTGTCTCACGCGGTGAGTTGATGCGCGTATTGGCAGCGGGCGGGAAAGCTGAGCGCGTGGTATTTTCAGGTGTTGGCAAAACCTATAGCGAAATCGAATATGCCCTTAACCAAGGTATTGGCTGCTTTAACGTTGAGTCGATTAGTGAATTGGCGCTGATTAACGAAGTGGCAAAAGCGCTTGATAAAACAGCGCCGATTTCATTGCGGGTCAATCCAGACGTCGATGCCAAAACCCATCCGTATATTTCAACCGGTTTAAAAGATAATAAATTTGGCATCAGCCATGAAAATGCCGTTGCGGTTTATGAACAAGCGGCGCAATTAGCGCATATTGATATCGTCGGTATCGACTGCCATATCGGCTCGCAATTGACAGAGGTTGCGCCATTTGTCGCGGCACTCGATAAAGTGATTGAGCTGATACATAGTTTGCGAGCTAAAGGCATTGAGCTGCGTCATATCGACTTGGGCGGCGGCCTTGGCGTACGTTATATCGATGAGACGCCAGTGTCTATCGAGACGTTTGCGCAAGCATTACTGCCTAAACTGGGTGAGCTTGGTTTAACGGTATTCTTCGAGCCAGGTCGCAGTATCGTGGCCAATGCCGGTGTATTATTAACCAAGGTTGATGTGTTAAAACCAACCGAGCACAAGAACTTTGCTATTGTCGATGCGGCAATGAATGATTTGATACGTCCTGCTTTATACCAAGCAGAAATGGCAGTGATTCCTGCGACATTGCCCAAAGACGGTTTAGATACCGATGGTACACAGCCGTGGGATATCGTTGGGGCGATTTGTGAAACTGGTGACTTTTTAGCAAAAGACCGCTTACTGTCATTAGCAACAGGTGATATTTTAGCTATCACTGGCGCTGGTGCGTACGGCTTTACCATGAGTAGCAATTACAATTCGCGCGGTCGTGCTAGCGAAGTGATGGTAGCCGATGATAAGCATCAACTGATTCGCAAACGCGAAACGCTTGAATCTTTATATGCTGATGAAGTGTTGTGGCAGGATAAATAGTTTTTTAGCCAGTTTAGTGCTTACGAGTTTTTTTAGTTAAAAATGACCCATTGTGATAACGACAATGGGTTTTTTATTGCCTGCTTTAATGAAGGTTTGGATAAGAAATATTTGTTCGGTGATAGAGCTTTAACTTAGCGTTTGATAGCGGTGATAATTATGATTGTATCTGACAGCGTGCTAATATAAGGCATACATAAAAATAGGATAGGATAACAAGGATATGCTAATAGAATTTACAAAAATGCATGGGCTGGGCAATGATTTTATGGTCATCGATTTGGTGACCCAACGCTTAGAGTTGACCAAGGAATTGGTACAGCTGTTGGGTGATCGTCATTTAGGCATCGGCTTTGATCAATTGCTCGTCGTCGAGCCGCCGATGCGCCCCGATGTTGATTTTAGTTATCGCATTTTTAATACCGATGGCACAGAGGTTGAGCAATGCGGTAATGGCGCGCGCTGTTTTGCCCGTTTTGTGCAAGCGCGTAAACTGTCATTTAAGCAGCGCCTGCGCGTTGAAACGGCGAGCGGGATAATCTCCTTAACGACCGACCGTTATGGCTGGGTCGAGGTTGATATGGGTAAGCCCAAATTTGAGCCAAGTGAGATTCCCTTTACCCCAAGAGCGACGACCAAAATCCAAAATACCTATCATCTAAACGTTAATGGTACGCCGGTGCAGCTTTATGTCGCCAATATGGGCAATCCGCATGCGGTCATCAGGGTTGATAATGTCCTAGAAGCTGATGTTGAGACCTTGGGTAAAGCCATCGAATCACATCCGGCCTTTCCAGAGCGCGTCAATGTCGGCTTCATGCAGGTCATGAATCAGCGTCATATCCGTCTGCGTGTTTATGAGCGCGGCGTTGGCGAAACCCAAGCTTGTGGTACGGGCGCTTGTGCAGCGGTGGCGGTTGGTATCCGTGAAGGCTGGCTTGATGAAGGCGAAGACATACGCGCGCAGCTTTATGGCGGCAGCATGATTATCAAATGGCAGCCGGGTTATTCTGTGATGATGACTGGGCCAACGGCGTTTGTCTATGAAGGGGTGTTTAGCCCAGATGGCTTAATGGCGCAAGCAGGCATTAAGCCTACTCCAGAAGGCTAATAGATAATGACGACAACGCCTAGCTCGAATATTCAGTCAAACATTACATCAAACACTAAATCAAACACTAAATCAAACACTAAATCAAACACATGGCTATCGGCAGAATTGGCAACAACCATCGAAGCAGATAGTACGCTACGTGAACTGCTAGCGCCAGTGCATCGTTGGCTAAATACGCTGTCGGTACGCAATCACTCCGAGCACACATTGGTGGCTTATTTTGCAGGTCTAAATCAATTGGCGCTGTTTTTACGCGGCAAACGTCTGACATGGACGCGTTGTGATAAGCGGCAGTTAGCCCAGCATATCAGCCAACGCCTAGATGAAGATAAGCTGGCACTGGCGAGCGTTCAGCAAGAGCTATCGGCTATCCGTCATTTTTATGGCTGGTTGATAGAAGAGGGTTTAGCGCGTATTAACCCGACTACGGGCTATCAGCTTAAGCGCAGCCCTAGACCGCTGCCGTCTATCGCCGATGTGGATTTATTGACGCAATTGCTTGACCAAGAAATCCCTGATACGCCAGAGCAGGCGCGCTTGTGGTTGCGTGATAAGGCAATGTTCGAACTGCTTTATAGTAGCGGTCTGCGTGTTGGCGAGTTGGTGGCGCTCGATATGGCCGATATAGACTTGGCTGATTTGCGCGTGCGCGTGACGGGTAAGGGCAACAAAACGCGCTTAGTACCTTTAGGCATCAAAGCCGCCGAGGCGATTAAACGTTATCTACCGCACCGCAATCTTTGGGTAGAGCAGATGGACAATGCGTTGTTTATCAGTGAAAAGTTAGGTACACGTTTATCCACGCGGGCGGTGCAGCAGCGACTCAAAGTTGCGGCTACGCGGGCTGGGATTGCGCAAAATATGTATCCACATTTATTGCGCCACTGCTTTGCATCGCATATGCTATCTGGCAGTGGCGATTTGCGCGCGGTACAAGAAATGCTCGGTCATAGCGACATTAGTACCACGCAGATTTATACTCATGTTGATTTTGCTAAATTGACCCAAGTTTATGATCGCGCTCATCCGCGTGCGTCGCATACGCAAAATGGTGTTGATGTTACTTAAGTTCTGGTTATTTCTTAAGCATTTAATCCTACATTTATGCCAAACGGTGACAGTCAAAGATTGGCATCTTTTGCCGTCCTTGCGCTTGTCCTGCTTTATCTAAGTTTGCTAATACCAAGGCATAATTTTTATTAGCAGAGTTTTTTAAGTCACTATCCTCATAGCTATTGATAATCGTGCCGTTATAAGCAGTAATCGTGCTATGTCCCCATGTTTGCCGACTATCGCCATTCTTATAAAGATGCTCACCACCTTGTGCGGCACCAATCACCATACACTGACTGTCTAATGCCCGCGCGCGTAGCAATAGCGACCAATGTGCCTGTCCCGTTAAATAAGTAAACGCCGATGGCGCACTTAACACCTCTGCGCCCGCCTGCCGTAATCGCTGCGCTAAGGCTGGAAAGCGTAAATCAAAACAGACCATCATACCGAGCTGATAAACGGCATCATTTGCTTCGAGTGGAACCACAACCGTTTGCGTGCCAGGCTCAAAAGTCGCCGCTTCATTATAGCTGCCTTTTTTATCGGCAACGGTTGCAGTAAATAAATGAATTTTGTCGTAGCGTGCCACACGCGTACCATCGGGCGCAAATAGCTGACTGACTTGACGTAGCCTTCCATCGGGCACGATGACGCCATCAGGGCGATAAGGGCAGGGCAGCGAGCCTGCTAATAGATAAATACCAAAAGCACGTGCATACTCGGCCATTGCGTCGGATAGTTCATCAAAACGCTCGGCAGTGGCAAACTGCCGACCCATGCTACAGCAGTTTTCTGGTAAAACGATTAACTGCGCGCCTTGCTTACTTGCCTCGCTAATAGCAGCTTTTATATCGGCTAAATTGGCTTCGATGTCTTGCTGACTGCTCATTTGTACAGCAGCAACGGTCAGCGGTTCATTTTTAGTAATCTCATTCATAATATTATTCTCAATTTTTAAGCTTTATAGGGCTTTACTCTTAGTTATTTTTATTCTGTTATATTTAAAAGCTTGGCATCCCTGCAAAGCTATTGCAGTTTTATAATGTGAACAAAAGCTAAAAAATAGCTTACCTGAACAGAATATAAATTATCATAGCAACATTGTAGCAAAAAATGCTATCGTCATGACCTGATAGGCCAAAGCGCTTTTTAATGATGATAAGCGTTAATAAGCGCAGGCTTTAACCAGCATAACCTAGTCAGCATCACCACGATCGAAAGGTAATCAGTCACCCATGAGTATGTCGTTTGGATTGGCGACCACGCTAAATACCTCGCAAAAGCTAACCCCGCAAATGCAGCAAGCCATCAAATTGCTGCAGCTCTCTAGTCTTGAGCTTGCGCAGGAGGTGCAGGCGAAACTTGATAGCAATCCTTTGCTAGAACGTGTGGAAGAGGATGAAGATGACTATGTTGATTGTGATGGTTACGACAGTCATAATGGCGAGCCGTTAACATTAGATAGTTGGAACCGAAATACTAGCGTTGATTCGTTTGCTAAATCTACCCACTCTTTGGATGATGGTTTCGACTATTCTGACAATAGTAGTGATAGCTTAGATAAATTACAGCAAGCCAGTTTTGATGATGAAGCAATCGATAACTATGCCGTGGAGGGCGACGATTATAGCGGTTTTGACAGCGGTAATTATGCCTCTGCCGCGATAGGTTCAGGGAGTCTTTCAGCTCATTCGGCTAACGGCAACAATGAGGACTTTAATAGTTATCAGGGCAGTACCAGCGCCACCATTCAAGACCATGTACGCTGGCAGCTGAACTTTAAGCGCCTCTCCGAAACAGATACGCTTATCGCCGAATATCTCATGGATTCTATGGATGAGATGGGTTTTATACGCCTTGATATCGATGAGTTGTTACAAAGCTTTGATACCATCGCCAGCTTTTATCAATGGGACGAGCGCGTCGAGCACGATGAGGTCATGGCGGTACTGCGCATGATCCAATCGTGCGACCCGCTTGGCGTTGGCGCACGCAACCTCAATGAGTGCCTAGCGCTGCAATTGTCCAAGCTTGATACGAATACAAAATATCTTAAAGAAGCCCAAGCGCTTCTCTCAGCCAGTGAGCATTTGGTCAGCAATAATATCAAAGCCTTGACTGAACTCACCGGCCTCGCGCCTGAACAAATTACTCCCGCGCTTAACCTGCTACGTACGTTAAATCCATCACCCGGCCTACTATTTCAAAGCAGTCAGCCCGATTATATGCAGCCGTCAGAAAGCTACGATATTCCTGATGTATTAGTCACGCCGATTCGCCGCCACAATAGCAATCACACCACTGATAACAAAAATGGAAACGACACGACTGCGCAAATAGACGGCTGGCAAGTGCGCCTCAATCCTGACACTTTACCTAAGTTGCGGGTCAATCAAGAATATGCCAATTTGGTCAAACGTGGCGATGACAGTCCTGACAATCAATATCTGCGCGAAAATCTCACCGATGCGCGCCTGTTTATTCGCAGTATCGAAGAGCGCAATCAAAACCTATTAAAAGTAGCAACCAGTATCGTGCGCTACCAGCAAGAGTTTTTGCAACATGGCGCCACTGCCATGCAGCCTTTGATTTTAAAAGCCATTGCCGAAGAAGTTGATTTGCACGAATCCACCGTTTCGCGCCTGACTACGAGCAAAACCATCTTGACACCACAAGGATTATTTTCCCTTAAGCATTTTTTCTCATCTCACGTTAGCAGTAGCGACGGTGACATCTCCTCAACCGCCATCAGCGCCATGATTAAACAGCTTATCGCTGATGAAGACCCGAAGAAGCCATTATCTGATAGCCGCATAAAAGATTTTTTATTTGCAGAAGGCATCGATATCGCCAGACGAACGGTAGCCAAATATCGTGAAGCAATGAATATCGGATCATCCACTCAGCGCAAACAAAAATATTAAATGTTGTCATTCAACGACTTATAAATGTCATACCGCCAGAATTAAGCCAATTCAAACGTAAATAAAAAATAAAATTTTTTGATTATATAGAAACATTTATGAAACATCATTTTTTATTACATTTACTTACAATTTGATGGCTTGCTACTCTTTGGTTTTCATGACAAATTAGAGTCATACCAACAACGAAAACCCAGTATTGGTTTGGCCGATTTAGTTAATTTAACAAATGATAAAAATGTATTTTAATTTTTTATTTTAATAAAGGAGTAGAAGAATAAAGCAGTTAGCGAATAGAAAATGACAAGCCAAACTTTATGATAAGAAAGGTACTGGATGAATTATTGGTAAGGCAGCATGACAAAAGCTATAAAGCTAACTCACTGCTGATTGTACGTAATAATATAAGCAATAATAAAAGGACGATAATATGAATGTTTCTATCAGTGGTCACCATATCAGTGTTACCGAAGCCATGGACAACGCCGTTCGCGAAAAGCTTGTAAAAGTAGAACGTCATTTCGATCAGATTCAAAGTATTCAGGTAAAATTATCGCTAGATAATAGCGGCTCAAGTGAAGGTGGGAAAAAAACCCATAAAGCCGAAGCGATTATGCGAGTTGCAGGTCAAGAAATGTTCGTCCAAGCCTGCGAAGACGATATGTATAAAGCCATTAATGAGATGGCGGACAAGCTTGATAGACAAGTACGTAAATATAAAACCCGTCAGGATCGTAAGAAAACTCAAGGTCCGGGGCGCGATGAACGCTACGAAGAGCTGACAGTTGATGATGCTGCACCTGCGATGTAGATGGTTTGTCATTGATCTAAGTAGTATTTACTATAGCAACCGCTATACATAGTAGCTAGCTTTATTATTATGACTGCTTGATAAATATAGCCTATAAGACAATTATTATAACTGGTATATTTTTTAAGTAAACATATTGGAATGATAGCTCGTAAAGTTGCTTTAGTTATTAAAGAGCACGGCAAATAAAGAAAGACCTCAACGTATTCACGTTAGAGGTCTTTTTTATTGCTTAACTTTTATCCATGAAAAAATTAGCGAGCTAATATTCGCTTAACCACCGCCAACTGCTTGGACGACTTCTATATTCATACCTTCAACGATACGCATTTTATCCAGCTCACTTTTTGGAATCAGCTCACCAACGATTTCGACCGCATAGCGGCCTTTACTCAGTCCAAGCTCATTGACGACCATTTGGACGGTTTGATGCGTGGTCTGCAATTTTTTACCATTAACACTAATATTACTCATAATATGTGCTCCCTAAAAGCTAATAATCCTTTGTTACTCATCTATTAAACTATTTCTTTATTCAACTTAAGCAGTATGGCCTAAGCGAAATGTCGAGACCGCAAGCCATAGCCAACCGGCAATCATCAGCATACCGCCGATAGGGGTAATCGCTCCAAGCCAGCGCGGTGCCCCAAGCGTCATGGCATATAAACTGCCCGCAAAAATAAGTGCGCCGATTTGTAGCAGCCATGCTGTGGTTTGGGTCGTATAATTAAGGCGAATAAGAATACCAACGAGCAATAATCCAAGCCCGTGTACAAACCAATATAGAGTTGCCGTCTGCCACCATTCAAGCTGCTGGATACTGACCGAATTTTTAAGCCCATGAGCGCCAAACGCGCCCAAGGCGACGGCGATAGCCATATTAATAGCGGCGATACTTATCCAATTTAGCATGGTAAAACTCGTGTTATAAATAGGATTGTTATCATAGGTAAGTTTTAACTAACAAACTAAAGCTTATTGGATATCATCGGGCAAAATAACGCTATCGATGGTCATGGCTTCACGGATTTTATCCATGGCGTTTTTTTCGATTTGGCGTACGCGCTCTGCTGAGATAGAGTAAACCGCTGCTAGTTCATGTAAGGTTGATTTTTGCTCAGAAAGCCAGCGCTGCTCAACGATATCGCGTGAACGATCATCTAGCGTATCCATCGCTGCTAGTAGAGCCGATGAGTTGTTCTCTTCCCAGTCATCCTCTTCAACCATCTCTGCAGGGTCGATACCATCTTCTAAAAACAGCTGCGGCGCGTAGCGACCATCGTCATCATCGCTCGATTGCGCTTCAAACGACGCATCATACGAGGTCAAGCGTGACTCCATTTCTAGCACTTGTTTACGTGTTACATTTAAATCGTTGGCAATGGCATCGGCTTCTTCGAGCGTTAATTGGTTGTTGGTCTTTTTCAGGCTGCGTAAGTTAAAGAATAATTTACGGTGCGCTTTAGTAGTAGCAACTTTGACAATACGCCAATTACGAATGACGAATTCGTGAATCTCAGCCTTAATCCAATGCACGGCAAAGGATACCAAACGCACGCCTTTATTAGGATCAAAGCGTTTAACCGCTTTCATCAAGCCCAAGTTGCCTTCTTGGATTAAATCGGCTTGCGGCAGACCATAGCCTGAGTAGCTACGGGCAATATGAATCACAAAGCGTAAATGCGACATAACCAGCAGACGCGCCGCTTCAACATCGCCCTCATCATAATAGCGGTGAGCAAGTTCTTGCTCTTGAGTCGGTGTCAAAATCGGAATTTGATGCACGGTATTAATATAAGCGCCCAAGTTTACGCCAGGCGCTGATAAATGTGTTGGCATAGCAGGCACTAAGTCACGAGTACGTGTATCGCCAAGTGCGCTCGCATCGTAAGGCGGACGCGCCGCAGCGGCTTTCAAGGCCGCATCGCGTGCTTCGTTTTTTTCAGGTGCTGCGCTGTCTTTTTTACGGGTATTTGCAGCGTTATTAGAAGTATTAGCCATATTCTTGACCTTGGTTAAATAGATAAGCAATGAGTCAGATAAAAATCTTATAGTTATAATTGTAAAGGATAGCGCCGCTTAGTTGCTATCAGTTTTGGTAATGATGAAGTGATATATTGTATCAACAGCAGTACTGGTTTTTGTTCCTAGCATTTTGTCGCTACTTGCCGCTGTTGCTTGATTGATAAGCAGTAATAAGGGGTTTGCTGTGCCTGTTTGCTGGCTCTGCTGACAAAAAGCGCTGATATCAGCTTGTGAGTTTGGGTCCGTGGCAACCACGTATAGCGATTCACCAACCGCTACTTCTCGTAGCGCCACTTTGGTTTTTAATAGCGGCATAGGGCAGGCAAGACCGCGCCCATCGACCATATTTTTAATTATGATTGGCTGTCTTTGCTCTGCGCTATCCGTCGAGTTAAGATTTTCTACTAAGTTAAGAGTATCTGCTGGCAATAAATCGAGCAGCTGCGTTATCGATTGTTGCTGCGCGTCAGATACGGTTTCGACAAAACAAATAGGATATGAGTCTCGTACAATGACAGATTGGTTATCAGTAGACATAAAATAAACCTTTAAAATATCAATGTTTGAGAAAGTATCACTTGTAGTCCATGGATAACAAGCGCTTACCACGACCTACTATTATAGCAAATTGCCACTACTCAATTGCAGTTGAATATAGTTATCATAATCATTGGTCAATCAGTATATCTAATAACAACCGGGCGATAAGATAAACTTTACATTTAATACTTCGCTTTATAACGCTTAAGTTTACACAAGCATGTTGCACAAGCGTGACGCGTGGCAGCGTTATTGGTAGCCAGATGCAGACGGCAATTGACCTTAACTAAACAAGCTCGTATAGTCAAAAAGACGTTAGGATTACTCGGATAGGATACGCACTTGTATTATTTTCATAGACCAGCATTGCTTAAAAAATCGCTGTTTAAAAGAACGCTAAAAACGCTAACAGGCGTTTTTGTACTAAAGGTGGGTATATCGGCTACCTTGCTGGCACTGGCCACTACTGCCAATAGTGCTGGCACGCAAGTCGCGCCATTTACTTACGGTTCCTGGCAGACGTCAAGTGCTGAAGAATTAGATTTACCCAATTTGCGCGGGCAGGGGCTAAGCTTTGCTGAGCAATATGAAAATAAACTGCTTGGGGAGTGGTCATTAAGAAACATCAATAGTCGCGCGAAGATGGAGCACGACCCTTGGATTTATGAAACCATAAAAGAGATGACGTGGCGGCTAAATGCGCAAGCTCGCCAGCAAGCGCCGCTAGGTTTGGTTATTATTGATAACCCTAGTATCAATGCTTTTGCAGCGCCCGGCGGGGTAATTGGGCTCAATACTGGAACGATACTGGCGGCAAGCAGCATGGATGAGCTTGCCAGCGTCGTTGCTCACGAGGTGGCTCATATTAGCCAGCACCATTATGAGAGCGGCGCGGATGAGCGCAAAAAAGCCTTGCTGATGCAAATAGGCGGCATGCTGGCAGCGATTGCAGCCTCAGCGGTCGATGGCGATGCGGCGGCGGCAGTCATGATGGGCAGCCAAACCGCTACCATGAATAGCAGCATGGCTTTTAGCCGTAGTAATGAGCGTGATGCCGACCGTGTGGGCATGCAAATCATGAACCAAGCGGGTTACGATCCACGCGCCATGCCGCGCTTTTTTGCAACCATGAATCAAAAAAGCCAGCTCAACCAAACCGCCAATCAATTCCTGCCCAGTTTTGTGCGCTCGCATCCTTTGAGTAATGAGCGTTTAAGCGAATCGCAAAGCCGCGCCCAGCGTTATGATGCTCTGCCTTTATCCAAGCAGCAGCGCCATCAAGCGTTGTTTGATTTGCTCTATTGGCGCACGCAAAGCACCGGCGAGCATGTCTCTGAAACCGCGTTGACGATCGCCGCAAAAAATAGTGTTGGCGCAAAATTGGCGCTGATGTATTGGTATGGCGAGCAGCAGCGTTTTGGCGAGGCCAATGAGATATATACCGAGCTGTCAGCGCTACCTGCAACGCAGCGGCAAGTATTGGAACCCTTATTGTCCATAACCCAAAGTCAAATTCTCACTGAGCAGAATAAATGGCAACAAGCGGCTGAACTGCTTGAGAGTCAGCAGCGCTTATATCCTGAACGCCGCGACTTGCGTCTTTATTTAGCGGAAGCACTGACCAATAGCAATCAGCCAGCCAAGGCGCAAGCACTGCTTAAGCCCCTGACCGAGCAGCAGCCAAGCGACCGCTATGCGTGGCAAAGCTTGCAATTGGCCAATGAAAAAATCGCCAAAACTACCGAGTCGCCGCAACTGGCAAAAATTGCCACCATCAATGCGCTGCGTTATCGCAGTCATGACCAGCTGTGGAGTGGACGCTATGAGCGTGCGCTGACTTCCTTAACGCAAGCCAAGCAATTGACCGAGCAAATGCAAAAAACCGCGCAAGCGAGCAGTGCCCGACCGTTACTTGCCAACATCAATGCCGAAATCAAGGCAGTAAAAACCGCCAAAGACTTTAAGCCTTAGGCGGTTGTTTGCTAGCTTGGGTCGATACGCAGATTAAGAATATATAACTTTTTTTAACTTCACTTAACCTTGCAGAGCATCTTTTACCAATTTAGAGATTAATGCAGGGTCAGCACGGCCTGCGGTTTTATTCTTTAACACCCCCATCACGCTGCCCATATCGCGCATTGAGGTGGCGCCTTGCTCTTTGATTTCGGCATTGACCAAAGCGGCAAGCTCGGCATCATCCATTTGTTTTGGCATAAACTCATTAATAATATCAATCTCGAACTGCTCTTTACTGGCCAAATCATCGCGGCCATTTTCGGTAAAGATAGACAAGGACTCATGACGCTGTTTGAGCTGCTTTTGTAGCACTTCTAACACTTGCGCATCATCAAGCTCGGTTTGGCGATCAATCTCAATCTGCTTGACCACAGATTGGACGTTGCGCAACACTTTGACGCGTTCAAGCTCGCGCGCTTTCATAGAGGTTTTGATGGTGTCAGATAACGTCTGTTTAAGTTGGCTCATTGTTATTATTCCTTATAAGTATGGGTAAAATAGTTTTTGGTAAGTGTTAAATAAAAATCTGCTGGGCATTTATCAGCAGCAATAACAAAAATTGTAGCATAAAAAACGCCACTGTTATTCATCGATAACAGTGGCGTTAGTGTAGCGCTGGTAGGTAGCTAATCGTATTAGTGATTAGTACATACGAGTGGTACGAATAGTTTCGCGTTGTAATTTTTTCTTATAACGCTTTACAGCAGCGGCTTTTTTGCGCTTGCGTACTTGCGTTGGTTTTTCATAAAATTCACGCTTACGTACGTCTGATAGAACGCCGGCTTTTTCACAAGCACGTTTGAAACGACGGATAGCGATGTCAACTGGTTCGTTTTCTTTAACCTTAACTGCAGGCATGAAATCTCCTTGATTAGGATGAGATATAAGGGCATTAGTTTGGCTGTGTATTAGTATTTAGCCGTAATATCTCAAGATTATCGGCATCAGCTCAAACTAGGATAGTCTTGCGCACTAGCACAAGGGCGCTTATTTTAATCAAAAACTGCAGTAAAGTCAAAGGCTTTAGCGTATTTATGTAAGATAAGGGCTTAAATAGAGGTCAAATAATAGACAATAAAATTTAATTACACCGTACAAATATAATAAGATTTAACCGAAGGCGTGAGTGTTAATATTTTTAATAATCTTTTAACAAATAATCAATAAATTGTGGACAAAACAGCTGTTTAGCAATAACGGCTTATATGGAGTCTATGGTATCCTATCCTATACTCAGTCTGTCGCTCATATTTAAGCTGCTTTAAATTTCAAGATTTAGCTATTGAAACTAGACGCTTAAAAATATGCCTAGATAGACGTTACAAGGCTTTTATAGCTATTATTTTGAGGATCTTTGAATGAAAAATGGCATGAAGAAAACAACGATTGGTACTGCATTGTGGGCGACATTGTTTCTGACGATGGGCGTCAGTCTAAGTGCTTGTAGCAGTGACAAGGAAGAAGCGGGCACTGAATCAGGTGAAGTCTTAGCAAAAGATAAAGTCGATGAAGCTTCAGAACTTGCACGTGCAAACGCACCTGAAGCAGAAGATATGGACTTCCCAGAAACAGCGCCGATGCCTGCTGCTGACACGGCAGAAGGGACAGAAGAGGGTGCTACGGGTACTGACACTGCAGTAGCAGAAGATGGCGCAGCGACAGATGCGGCAGGAGATATGGCTACTACAAGTACTGATACAGAAGCGGCTACTACTGATAGTGCCACGACGACAAATACCGATGCAGCCGCTACGACTACTGATACGACTGAGCCTGCAACGAACTAATAGTATTTAGTAGCTATGAGTAATTAAGTAAGTAAGCCGCATGCTCATTTCATAATAGCGATTCATCATTGCCAGCGATGACTATTAATATGCCAGCTACGATATTTAAGTTTATATTAACAAACTATAGATGAAGGATTAACTATGACTATGCAGCAAAATACAATGAAGAAAAAATCCGTTGCTAAATTGGCGCTCACAAGCCTAAGCTTGAGTGCACTTTTGGCATTGAGTGCTTGTAGTGGCGGCGACAATACAGCGGCTGAAGAGCCAGCTACTACCAATGAAACTGAAACGGTGGCTATAGAACCTGAAGCGCCTGTAACAGAAACCGAAGTGGTCACCCCTGAGCCTGCGGTTGAAGCAGAGCCTACGGAAGTACCTGTCGTAGAGGCTGAACCTGAAGCTGCTGCTGAACCAGAAGTGTTGGCGGCCGATGCTGGTGCTCAGCTGTACGAAAAGCAGTGTAAAGTTTGCCATGAGAATGGTTTGCTTGACGCACCGAAATTTGGTGATAAAGAAGCTTGGGCACCGCACCTTGCCAAAGACATAGAAACGTTACACATGCATTCTGCTAAAGGCTTTAATAAAATGCCTGCGCAAGCGGTTGGAGACGTCACTGAAGCACAAGTTTATGCCGCAGTTGATTATATGGTTGCTGCCGCTCGCTAATATTACGTATTGAAATTTGCTAGAATGACCGCCATTGTAAGCTAACAGTGGCGGTTTTTTATTAATGCTACAAAGCAAATATAAAGGCACATAGATGAAAGTATTGGGTTTAGAGACCTCCTGTGATGAAACAGGTCTGGCGATTTTTGATAGCGAGCAGATAGATAGCAATAATAAAGGCTTGCTTGGGCAAGTGCTGTATTCACAGATAGAGCTGCACGCACTTTATGGCGGAGTAGTGCCTGAGCTTGCCAGCCGCGACCATATTCGTAAGCTAGTGCCTTTATTTAACGAATTGCTAGAGCAGTGCGATATCACTAAAAATGAGATTGATGCGATTGCTTATACCAAAGGGCCGGGACTTATAGGGGCGCTGATGACGGGCGCATTATTTGGACGTAGCTTGGCTTATGGCTTGGATGTGCCAGCGATTGGCGTTCACCATATGGAAGGACACCTGTTAGCGCCTTTGATGGGAGCGAATCCGCCAGCGTTTCCATTTGTCTCCTTACTGGTTTCTGGTGGTCATACTTTGCTGATTGCCGCATATGGTATCGGGCAATATGAAATCCTTGGTGAGTCTATCGATGACGCGGCGGGTGAATGTTTTGATAAAGCGGCTAAAATGCTTGGTCTGCCATACCCTGGTGGACCAAATATTGCCAAATTGGCAGAAAATGGCAATCAAAATGCCTATGACTTACCGCGCCCGATGCTACATCGCGGTTTAGATTTTTCCTTCAGCGGTATGAAAACGGCGGTGCATAATCTTATCAAGGACACTGATGGCTCCGACAGCGATCCAAAAGTGCGCGCCGATATTGCGGCAAGCTTTCAACATGCAGTAGTTGATACGCTAGTGAAAAAATGCGTCAAGGCACTGAAACAAGTCGAGATGAGTCGCTTGGTGATAGCTGGCGGCGTCAGTGCCAATAGCCATTTGCGTGAGACGTTAGAGCGTGAGCTTGCTAAAATCAATGCGACCGTCCATTACGCACCGCCAGCGTTATGTACCGATAATGGAGCAATGATTGCTTATGCGGGTTACGAGCGTTTGCAAGCCGGTCAAGCAGATGATTTGGCTGTTAGCTGTGTCCCACGTTGGCCGATGACCGAGCTGCCTGCGCTATAAATGCTATAAGCTATGAACTATCTTATACTTAACCTATTAAACTTTATCTTACAAGGATAGCTTATGCAGTGGCTTGCAATTGGACTAGGTGCTGCCATTGGTGCTTGCCTGCGTGGCTGGTTGGCGCGTTTTAATCCGCTGCATAGCTGGATACCGCTCGGTACGCTTGGCGCCAATGTCTTAGGTGGACTTTTAATAGGATTAGCATTAGTTTGGTTTGAGCGTATGGGTAGCGACTTATCTCCTAATGTCAGGTTGTTTGTCATAACTGGTTTTTTGGGCGGACTGACGACTTTTAGTACCTTTAGTGCTGAAGTATTTACCTTTATCCATAACGGCAAACTGCTTGCGGGTTTAGGACTGATTGGGTTACATGTGGGGCTGACGTTATTAGCAACGGCAATTGGCTTTTATTTGTTTAAATTGATTTTATAATAATAAAAACTCAACAATAAAAAAGAGCCATATTAATGTTTAATACGGCTCTTTTTTAAACAACTTTTTAAAAAAAGCACTAGCTATACCGGCTTCACAATCCCTTCTAATAGACTCGCAAACCCTTGCATATACGCCGTATCTTGGCTTGCGGTGCGCGTCGCCGCATAAAGTTGGCAGTAAACGCCTTTACCGAGCGGCCGCGAAACCACCCAGCCTTTTTTTTCATACTCGCTTACCACCCAATCAGGCAGTGCCGCCACCCCGCGTTCACTTGCCACCAATTGAATTAGCATCGCCGTGAGCTCGGTGGTACGAATCGCTTTAAAACTGACCGCTTCTGGCGTCATAAAATTGGCAATGATATCGAGGCGCTTAGCTTCCACTGGATAAGCAATCAAGGTCTGATCAACCAAGTCTTGAGCATGAATAAATGGTTGCTCAGCCAAGTCGTGAGTCGGCGACAGCACCAAACGGCTCTCGTACTCAAACAATGGCTGATAACTGATACCTTCTATCGGTAAATTACTGGTGGTAATCAATAAATCGATATCACCTTCTTGCAGTAAATGATGCGGCTCAGGCTCAAAACCGGTGGCAAAATCCAGCTCAACATCTGACCATTCGCGGCGATAATGATTGAGAATGGGCATCAGCCAATCGAAGCAGCTATGACATTCAGAAGCCAAGCGCAATCTACCCGCTTGACCATGAGCTAAGCGTTTTAAATTGGCTTTGGTGCGTGTGACCTGCGGCATGATACTGTCTGCCAGCGCCAGTACCGTTTTGCCCGCTGGCGTAAAGGTCAGCGGACGCGTGCGCCGATTGACCAAGCTAATATCGTAGTAATTCTCTAACTCTTTTAACTGATGCGAGACCGCAGAGGCGGTGACATGCAGCTCATCGGCAGCAGCGGCCAATGATCCATGGGCTCGCAGCGCAGTTAGCGTATTAAGATGACGAAGCTCTAGCATAAAATAACCTAACCACTGACGTTAAAGAAATAGGAAAATAGGTGTTTATAATCTTGGAAAATCATAGGCGCTTTTTGCCTAAAATTACATTGCCATTATTTTACCGTAAAAATTAAAACTAGCGCCGACGCAGCAGTAATTGCGAGATAACCACTAAAACTAAGGAAGCGACGAGTAAAATTGTCCCAATCGCGTTGACCTCAGGTTTAAGTCCCACGCGCACCATAGAATAAATACGGAGCGGTAAAATCTCATAGCTAGGGCCGGTCACAAAGGTCGATACCACCACATCATCAAGCGATAAGGTAAAGGCAAGTAGCCAACCAGCCATCACCGCAGGGAAAATTACTGGAATCAACACCGTACGAACCATCGTTGATTCGCTAGCACCTAAATCTCGCGCCGCTTCCATCAAACGCTCGTCTAAACTGCTTAAACGCGCAAAGACAGTGATAACGACAAACGGCAAGCAAAAGGTAATGTGCGCTAGTAATAGCGAGACAAAGCCAAGCTGCAATCCGATTAATAAAAACAGCGCCAATAGCGATATCGCTAGGACAATTTCAGGTGACATCATCAGCACAAATAACAGGCCATTGAGCAGCCCTTTACCGCGAAAGTCATAACGATGTAGCGCAAGCGCCGTTAATGTACCGATAACGGTCGAAACCGTAGCCGCAACCAAGCCTAAAACAATAGAGTGCCAAAAGGCATCAAGCATCGCCTGATTATTCAGTAGCGACTCGTACCACTTTAAACTAAAGCCGCTCCAGTTATAACCAATTTTTGATTTATTAAATGACATTACCACCAAAACGATGATAGGCAGATATAATAAAATATAAATCAGACCAAGATAGCCTTTGGCGGCAATATTACCTAATTTGATAGAGCGTTTATTTTTAATTGGAGTACTATTCAGTGAACTATCAGACATTAGGCCACCTCGTTAAAATCAGTCTTGCCAATACGGCGGCTACTGGCACGATAAGCGAGTAATAATACCGCCATCGCCAGCGTTAATAGCACACTGGCGGCGGCACCAAATGGCCAATCACGCGCATCCAAAAACTGGTTTTTGATAATATTACCAACGAGTAAGTTACGTGAGCCGCCCAAGATATCGGCGACATAAAACATCCCCATCGCTGGTAGTAGTACCAACAGCACCCCTGAGATAATCCCCGGCGTCGTTAAAGGGAGTACTACGTGCCAAAAGGTTTGGCGCTTTGAAGCACCCAAATCTTGCGAGGCAAGCAGCATATCATTACGCAAATCACTGAATACCGCATACAGTGGCAGCACCATAAAGGGAAATAACAAATAGGTTAAACCGGCAATAACCGCGCCTTGGGTATATAGAATATCAATGGGCGCATCGGTAATACCAAGTGTTAATAAGGATTTATTAATCAAACCATTGCTGGCAAATAATAGTTTTAGCGCATAAGTCCGCACCAAAGAGTTGGTCCAAAATGGCAATATCAGCATAAGCATCAATAGTGGCTGCCAGCGTTTATCCACTCGAGAAACAAACCAAGCAAAGGGATAGCCAAGTAATAAGCAAATGACTGTGGTAATGCCCGCCATCCATAATGAATGCACAAAGACGTCAAAATAAAGCGGGTCAATCATGCGCACGTAACTGTCGAGAGTGACCGGTAAACTAATAAAAGCGGTGCTATCACGGGTCAAAAAGCTGACGGCAATCACCAGTATATTTGGCAATAGCGCAAAGATGAGCAGCCAACCCCAAATTAGCCATAGCGTTGCGGTACGAAAAGGGCTTTTATTGCTCAAGTTTTTATGACTTGATTTTTTATTACCTACGTTAGGACGCGCCATTAGCTGATATCCTTTTGGGCAGCTAATTTACTAGGGCTATTGTTTATCCCGTTATCAATGCCGCTAGCAAGCGTATCTTCTTCTGGCAACACCCATTCCCAGCCATCGACCCACGATACTTTAACGCCTTCGTTAAGCTTATAATCAAAACTTGGGTCGTCTTCATCAAAGAACTCCGAGGCTTTAATAATATGGCCGTTGGTTAGCTCAATAATCGAGTCTAAGGTACTGCCTTTATAATTACTTTCAATCACCCGCCCCAGTAAGCCGCCATGTTCTTTATCATTGGGGTCATAAATGCGTAAATCTTCAGGGCGCAATAGTAAGTTAACGATATCACCAACTTGCACGTCATTGGCAAAGTCAGGGCGGCGCAGATTGCGTAAGGTCGTCGGCCCCTCTTGCGCTTGTGCTTCGCAGACCTCGACCTCAATACGGCCATTGGTCACGCGCCCATCACGATCGGGCTGCTCAGGGTAAACGCCTTTGACTTCCGCTTTAAACAAGTTGGTTTCACCGATAAATTTGGCGGTAAAGAGATTGGCAGGGGTTTCATAAATCTCGATGGGCGTACCAATTTGCTGAAATCTGCCGTCTTTCATTACCGCAATGCGATCCGACATCGACAGCGCTTCTTCTTGATCGTGGGTGACAAAGACAAAGGTAATGCCAAGCTCACGTTGCAGACGTTTAAGCTCAGATTGCATTTGCAAACGCAGCTTATGGTCGAGCGCCGATAAAGGCTCATCGAGCAATAATAGCTTAGGACGATTAATCACCGCGCGCGCAATCGCCACACGCTGCTGCTGACCTCCGGATAAATCTTGCGGTCGACGATTGGCCAAATGCTCAAGCTGCACCATCGCCAGCATCTCACGTACCCGCGTTTGAATCTCATCTTTTGGCACTTTTTTTAATTTAAGCCCATAAGCGACGTTTTGCGCCACCGTCATATGCGGAAATAACGCATATTGCTGAAACACGGTATTGACCGGACGCTTATCCGCTGGCAAGCCTGCCATTTGCATGCCATCAAGATAAATCGCCCCTGCATTTGGCTGCTCAAAACCCGCAATTAATCGTAGCAAGGTCGTCTTACCGCAGCCTGATGGACCAAGCAAGGTTATAAATTCGCCATGCTGAATATCAAGGTTGATATCCTTTAAGACTTCGGTTTGATCATAAATTTTTTGGAGACCAGTCAGCTGCAGCAGCGCCTTGTCAGTAGTGGGCGACACCGGTGCGGTTTGCAGGTTTACATTTGATTCGGTCATAAGGTTGATTCCTAAAACACCAAATGCGCAGCAGCGCTAAAATACTAGTGACTGGCAGCAATTTGCATGTTGTTAAGTCTGGCGATAAGCGTTGGCTATATATACAATCTGGTTGCTGAGTATTATAACAAACCCTTGTTATAAGTCAGTGCAAGTTCGTTATTGGTTGGTTTAGGTTGTTAAAAAAATAATGAGCTAAATGCTTGGCTGCAAATTTCTTGTCTTGAAATGCTTTGGCTTGCAATGCTGCCATCTTACAATAAAGAATTTTTACCATTTTTTTGCCTTGCTTGCGCTACAATAATTTTATGTATGCCACATACAAGGATATTTGCAATAGCAAACGGCTAAGTTTAAGAGATAAGCTTAAAAGATAAGCATAGCTGAAAGCTGTATCTTAAAGTAGAAAACAGAATGCTAGCGCAATTTATAATTTAAACCATTTTGATAAACAAGGACCCCTTATGCCTAACAGTAACCGCCCAAAAACTGGACAAGAAGCACTGGCACTACTCAAAGAAGGAAATGTACGCTACGTAGAAAGTCTGACCAGCACTGACCCTTGCATGCAAAAACGTCCTGAGCTGATCAGTGACCAAGATCCATTAGCGATTATTTTGGGTTGCTCGGACGCCCGTGTCCCAGTTGAGATTGTGTTTGACCAAGGTTTGGGCGATTTGTTTGTCATACGCGTGGCGGGTAATGTGGTTGCTCCATCTCAAATCGGTTCGATTGAATTTGCGGCAGAAAAATTTGGCACCAAACTGGTGGTAGTGCTTGGGCATTCGCATTGCGGAGCGGTGACCGCTTGCGTCGATGCGCTGATCAATCCTGAGCAAAACTATTCGCCAAATTTACAATCAATCGTCGATCGTATTCGCCCAAGTGTCTATAACTTACATGAGCTGGCAACGGCCAACGGACAAGATGTCGATGCGGATGAATTGGTCGATCGTTCTATTCGTGCCAATGTACGCATGTCGGTTAGCCAATTAAAGCACGGTTCGCGCGCGCTAGAAGACTTAACCAGTAGCGGCCAGCTACTCGTCGTTGGCGCTGAGTATAATTTAGAGACTGGAAAAGTACGCTTTTTAGATACTTAATAGCTATTTATCATTAAACGCTCGGAATAGTGACTACAAGTGAATTGTGAAGGTACCCACTATTAACGCGATTGCTAGCTGAAGATTAAAAACACTTATATATGGGAAAAATTATGATGGATTCAACAGATTTAGAGGCTAATAAAGACAGTATCGCTCAGCCTGAGAGCAGCGTAAAAGCAGAAGGTGTGCAGCCGATTTCAGCACAGACAGCAGGTTATACTTTTAACCACACCATGCTACGCGTCAAAGACCCTGCCAAATCGTTGGCCTTTTATACGGGGATTTTAGGCATGACGTTACTGGCGGTAAAAAAATTCCCTGCGATGGGTTTTGATTTATATTTTTTAGCCAAGTTGACTGACAGCGAGCGGGAAAATCTGCCAGCGGGTGACGATTTAGAAATTTTCGCCTTCCGTCAGCGCGGTATTTTAGAGCTGACTCATAACTACGGTACCGAAACCCAAGCGAACTTTAGTTATCATGATGGTAATGGTGAACCACAAGGCTTTGGTCATATCTGCTTTAGTGTGCCAAGTCTTGACGAAGCGGTTGCTTGGTTTGATCAAAACAACGTCGAGTTCAAAAAACGTCCAGAAGACGGCAGCATGAAAAATATTGCCTTTATCAAAGACGTTGATGGTTACTGGATTGAAATCGTCCAAGCGGACTTAATGGGTTAAATAAGTTACTCTTTAACCAATAAAAAAGCCGCTATATTAACAGTAGCGGCTTTTTTGTATCTGAAAGCGAATACTCATTAGTCTTTTTTCACTTTAAAATCGGTATGGCATGATTTACAGCTGTCACCGACTTGTCCAAGCGTAGGTAAGACTTGATCGACACTGGTTGCATTTTGTGCCGCTGCATTCAAGTTAGCAGTGGCTTTTTGGAAGTCATCAGCTTCAGCGCGAAAATCGTCAACATTGCTCCAAACCGCTTCAGTAGCATTACCTGTGGCTTCTTGGTTTTCAAAGTGGCTCCAAGGATTGGCAGAGTCTTTTGCTAAAAATGCCGCTTGTTCTTTAAAGACTTCGGCATCAAACGTATCTGGCGCTTCAGCCATGTCGCCCATGATGCCCATCGCATCGCCCCAGCTTTTCATGGTGTCTTGACGCGCTTTGACGTCAGGGTCAACTGGCGTACTACAAGCTGTTAGACCTAAGGCGGCTGCTATCAACGTTACGCCGACGATAGACTTGAATGATTTATTATTAGAAAGCTGTGCCATCTGTATTGCTCCTTTATACGTGGCTAATAAAAAGGTGCCGAAGCACTTGCATGCTCGCCACCTGTTATATTGCTACTATGAATTAAATATTATGTGGTTGTTCTAAATGTTAAAGACAGCTACGTTCTGGTCTTTTACCATATAGCCTGTTAAAACAACATGGCTTTAAATCTATACTACTTTAAACCCATACTGCTGTTAATTAAACCTCAACAAGCTAAAATAAAGTAGGATAATAAAGTACCTTTTTGTAATGGCATCTTAATCAGCTATGAACGTTCGCCAAAGCGCGTTTTATAAGCTAAAAGTCAAAATGCCCCGTTTAACAGTTTAGCTGCTCTTAGGCTGCTCTCAAATAAAAAATAGTAAATAATAAAGGTCAGCAGTAACGCTGACCTTGATAGTGTTTTTCTGAAATTTTAAGGAGAGCAAATAGGGCTGTTTATCCAAGAACCAAAACGCTGTCTGCGGCTTATTATGCCAATGACGACTATAAAGTCAACCAATCACGCGGTTTTAGATAAAAATTGGTCAATTCAAACTCAGGCGTCCCGGGGGCAGGTTCAAAGCGATAATGCCAACTGGCAAGCGGCGGCATACTGACTAAGATGGACTCAATGCGTCCATTACTTTGTAGCCCAAATAGGGTGCCACGGTCATAAACAAGGTTATATTCGACGTAGCGTCCGCGGCGATAAAGCTGAAATTTACGTTGTGCTTCGGTATAAGGGGTGTTTTTACGCTGCTCAAAAATTGGCAATATACCTTCAAGATAACCATTACCGACCGCTTGCATAAATTTAAAGCAGGTATCAAAATCCCAACCGCGGCTCTCAGTATTGACGTCATCATAAAACAGGCCGCCGATACCGCGCTGCTCATCGCGATGGCGCAGATGGAAGTATTCGTCACACCACTGCTTAAAGTCAGGATAGACGCTGTCGCCAAACGGCGCGCACAGGTCGTGACAAACCTGATGCCAATGTACGCAGTCGGCAAGCACCGGATAAAACGGCGTCAAATCAAAACCGCCACCAAACCACCAAATAGGCTCTTCGCCCTCGGCTTCAGCAACGAATAAACGCACGTTGGCATGGCTGGTCGGTACATTGGGGTTTTTAGGATGCACGACCAATGAAACGCCCATCGCCTGCGCTTTACGGCCAGCGATATCAGGATGGCGCGCAGTTGCAGAAGCGGGTAGGTTATGCACATGAATATGGCTAAACATCACGCCCGCTTTTTCAATCACTTCGCCACCTGCGAGCACGCAAGAACGGCCGCCGCCGCCCTCAGGACGTTCCCAATCGTCAGGCACAAAGGTTGCCGGCTGATCATTGCTGCTGCCGTCGCGCTCTTGCGCTTCTAAGGCTTGACAGATACGCGCTTGCAGATCCACCAAAAACTCACGCACGCGCGTGATGTCATTGTGGGTTGGCGTCACGGCAGAATTCGTCTCTGGAAAATTGTCATGATTATCTATATTTGGTATGGTCATAAAATATCTAATTATTTACTATTTATTAAGGTGTAAGGCGGTATTGAAATCTTTATCGAGTAGATGCCCCATGCGGTCGCGTTTGGTCGCGAGATACTCAGCATTCATATCGTTCACCCCAACCAATAACGGCACGCGCTCGACGACATTAATACCATGCTCGGTTAAGTAAGCCACTTTATCGGGATTATTGGTAATCAGGCGCACGCTATCGACGCCGACATGAGCAAGCATCGGCCCGCACATATCATAAACGCGCGCATCAGCCGGTAAACCCAACATAAGATTGGCATCTAACGTATCATGCCCTTGATCTTGCAAGGCATAAGCACGGATTTTATTGGTCAAGCCAATGCCGCGTCCTTCTTGACGCAAGTATAATATCGCCCCGCAGCCGGTTTCTTGTATCGCCTGCATCGCGGTATTAAGCTGGGGACCGCAATCGCATTTTAATGAGCTAAAAGCATCACCCGTCAAGCATTCCGAATGAATGCGAATGAGCGGAATGAGCGCTTCTTTTGACGTTTGACTGTCTTCGATTGATGCCGTGTCCTGCTGATTTAAAACCTCAGTTTGCTTGGCCACAGGTAAACCGACAGTAAGCATCACATGCTCTTGACCGTCTGCATTTTCAAAGATATGAATATCAAACTCGCCGTGACGAGTCGGTAGTTTGGCATTGGTGATAAATTGATATGACATTAATGTCCTGCATAAGCCGATCATCGTGACGCTAGCGGTCGGTTAAAGTTTTATAATAATAAAGGTGTGACATAAGCGCTGCTAACTAAAATAGCATACGAAAGCTGTTTGGTGGAAATACACACAAAGTTCACAGACGGCGCACGATGATTAAAGCGACAATTAAAAATAAATGCTATTATGCCATACTATTTTGACGGATACAGTGACAAGTCTTAGCCCTTGCATTACTATGTCGTCACTGTCGCCCGATATGCGCTCAATATGAAAGCAAAATTAGCAGGCGCTATAATATTTTATATGAGGACATAGTCTCATTTTAAAATGTCTATAAAATTGAAAGTTCTAAATTTTGAAAGTTTGTTTTATTTTGAATCGTTATTCACAGCTATTTTAAGCGCTGTATTAATAAACTTATAGTCGATGACATTTGTTGATTTATAATGTCCGCACTATTATTAACGCCACCTAGATGCTAGCTAGTGATAGCCCGTATCTAAGGTAGCATCTTGTTAGCAGATTGGTAGGTATCGTACGTTTTATGCAGCAGTCACCTCATTCCCCACAGTCTAAGTCATCATCTGCGTCAGCCATTGATTCTGCTGCATCGCTATCGCACCTGCAAAAAACTTATGCAGTCATTCCACGTGAGCGTCCGCATACGCCGCTACTTGATACGGTAGACGCCCCGATTGATTTAAAAGCGTTTAGCGAAAGTCAGCTCATTACCTTGGCGGATGAGCTACGGCTTTTTCTGCTTTATTCAGCTGGTCAAAGTGGCGGTCATTTCGGGGCCAATTTAGGCGTCATTGAGTTGACCATTGCCCTGCATTATCTGTTAGATGCGCCCCAAGATCAGATTGTTTGGGACGTCGGTCATCAGGCCTATGCCCATAAAGTGTTGACGGGTCGCCGTGAAAAGCTTGGTACTATTCGCGCAAAAGATGGTTTGACCGCTTTTCCAGAACGCGCCGAGTCGGTTTATGACACTTTTGGCGTTGGGCATTCATCGACGTCTATTTCGGCGGGTCTTGGCATGAGCCTGGCGCTACGCTATCAAGGCCGCGCGCAAACGGTTGCATGTATTATAGGTGATGGCGCAATGACCGGCGGCATGGCGTTTGAAGCGATGAATGACGCCGTCCAACAAGATGCGGATTTGCTGGTCATTTTAAACGACAACGACATGTCGATATCTTGCTCGATTGGTGGTTTTTCACGGCATTTAGCGACATTGTGGGAGTCAGGCTATCAGGTTGATATCTCTGATGCTGGCGAGCCAATATTATGCCAGCGTCCTGACATGCAAGCCTACGACCGCCGTAAACGTCATAACGAGCTGCGCGATGTGCCGCAATTAGAAGACAATCTATTTAAAGCCATTGGTTTTACTTATTTCGGTCCGTTTGATGGCCACAATATCCCTGAGCTACTGCGCGTACTATCGCTTGCCAAGCAATTAAAAGGCCCAGTGTTGGTGCATATCTATACCACCAAAGGTAAAGGGTTTGCGCCTGCTGAATTAGATCCAGTTGGCTATCATGCTATCAGTAGATTGCCTGCTGAAGATAGCGAGAAGAAAGCGCTAACCGCTAACTTAGCACCGAGTACACCGCTATTAAAATACTCGCAAGTCTTTGGTCAGTTCTTATGTGATAAAGCTGCTACTGACGAGAAATTGCTTGCGATTACCCCAGCCATGGAAGAAGGCTCGGGCATGATTGAGTTTGCCCGTCAATTTCCTAAGCGCTTTTTTGATGTAGCGATTGCTGAGCAACACGCGGTAACGTTAGCAGGCGGCATGGCGACCCAAGGCGTCAAACCAATCGTCGCCATTTATTCAACCTTTTTGCAGCGCGGTTACGATCAGCTCATTCATGATGTGGCGCTACAAAATCTTGATGTGATGTTTGCTATTGATCGCGCTGGTCTAGTTGGTGAAGATGGTGCTACCCATGCCGGTGTGTTTGATTTTGCCTTTTTACGCTGCGTACCGAATATGCTGATTGCCGCGCCAAAAGATGAAAACGAATGTTATCACTTGCTAAATACTTGCTATGAATATCAAGGCTGTACGGCTGTGCGCTATCCGCGCGGAGTTGGCGTTGGCGCGACGATTACCCAGCCAGCGCAAGTCTATCCTATTGGTAAAGCGGTGGTAGAGTCGGTTTTAGGTCAAGATAACGCACCTAATAAGTTGGCCTTATTAGCCTTTGGTACCATGGTGGCGACGGCTCAGCAAGCAGCAGAGAGCCTGATTAACGATAATACAGAAACAGACTGCCAAGTACATGTGGTGAATATGCGCTGGGTGAAACCATTAGATACGCACTTGCTTGAAAGCTTAATCGAGCAAGGCGTTACCCATATCGCTACTTTAGAAGAGCATACGATTATGGGCGGCGCGGGCAGTGCAATCAATGAATATTTACTTAACGAATCAATAGCCTTTAAAAATAGCCGCCCAGTAATCTGTAATATTGGTATACCTGATCGCTTTATCGCTCATGGTTCGCCAACAGAACAAATGGCTGATTGTGGTCTGGATGTTGCAGGGGTCGTAAGCCAGCTGCAGCAATTGCTAAAATAAAATCCTATCACTCAAAAAAAATTGCTAAAATAGCGGATTGAAAAATAAAGCATTTTTGTTTAAACCTCGCCTACTTGCCGTAGGTGTGAATTATTTGACAACTTGGGCGGCACTACTGCTGGCAATCATTTATTTGGTTCGCTAGGCGGCGATGGTTTTCATGAGTTATTAATCCGATTTAATTTTAAGCGGCTTTTATTTTTCGTACATTTTATCAGTCCTATCTTTCAAGTAGTATTCATTCATCAAGCAAATAGGTTATTTATGGAACCCATGGTCGTTATCGCAGCGCGTGCTGCTGAAAAAGTTGGTAAAGAGATTTTATATGCACATCAAAACCGCCACAAAATCGAGCTAGATATTGAGTCAAAAGGGCTTGATGGTTTAGTGACGCGCATTGATCGTTTCAGTGAAGAGCTGACGATTGAGACCCTAAAAGCCAGCTATCCAAATCACTCGTTTTTGGGTGAAGAGTTTGGTATGCAAGAAGGTCGCGGCGAAGATGCTGACTGGTGCTGGATTATTGATCCGCTAGATGGTACTAAAAACTTCGTCCATGGCGTACCGCAGTTTTGTGTTTCTATCGCGGTGCAACATAAAGGCGTGACCCAGCACGGTGTTATCTATGACCCTGTACGTGATGAGATGTTCTCGGCTAGCCGTGGTAAAGGCGCACGCTTGAACAATCGCCGTATGCAAGTGAGCGAACGTAAAACCCTTGACGGTGGTCTATTTACTACTGGTCATCCGCTTGAGCGTAAACGCAATGGTGAAGTCATCTCTTATGCCAAGCAGCACTTTGAAAGCTTACAAAAAATCTCTGAAGCGGGCGGTCAAATTCGCCGTTTAGGCTCAGCCGCGCTAGATTTATGTTATGTCGCCGCTGGTCGTTTTGACGGTTATTTTGAGATGTCTATTAAGCCGTGGGATATTGCTGCTGGTGAGCTTATCGTGACCGAAGCACGCGGCGTGGTCGTTGACCATACAGGCGCGCACAACTCAATGACCTCAGGCTCTATCTTTGCTTGTAACGTCAAATTACTAAAACCGTTAATGCAAGTGGTTGTCCCAACGTGGGGCGATATTTTGTAGTTTTAACTTATTAAAGATTTAGAAAATTGATATTGAAAAAGCTGGTTCCATTATGGCGCCAGCTTTTTTGTTTTGCCATTTTTCTTGTCACTACTTTTATCTGTCACCGTAATGCCTTGAAATTCAAGCTCTTTACTGGTTCGCTCTAACAGCTGCAGCTCCTCTTCTATGAGGACGAGCATATCTTGTACATGCGGTAGAGCTTTGCTGCAAGCGGTGATGCCAAATTCAATCTTATCCAAATAGCTGGCGAGAGTGATATTCATCGCTTGTCCATTGAATACAATCGATGCCGGATACAAAGATTGCAGACGCGCGCCGTTCCAATACAGCGGCTTTTCTGACCCAGGGACGTTGGAGATAATCAGGTTAAAGGCCTGTTTTTTCGGAAATAGCCCAGTTGCCAAATTGATGCCTTCCCACGCATAAGAAATCACACTGTAATTGATAACCTGCGCTTGATTCATACGGCGGAAGCGGCGTTTGCCGTTATTCATACTGCGATGAATCAGCTCGATGCGGCTGAGTGGATCGTCTAAATGCGTGCCCAAATTGGCAAGAACAAATGACAACTGGTTGCCCGCCACACTATTATCGGTACGTAATGACATGGGTACAAAAGCAATCAAAGGCTTGCTTGGTAGCGCATCTATCGACAGGAGATAACGGCGAATAGCGCCAGCACAAACGGCAAGCACCACATCGTTTTTACTGATATTTAAGCGCTCAGCGATATCATTAAAGCGCTGTATCTCATAGGACTGCGCGGCGATGCGCCGCGAGGCTGAAATGCGTTTATTAAGCACACTCATCGGCGCGGCAAAGGTACTGACATAACTGTCATCACCGAAATTTTTTAAGTTATCGAGCAATTCTGTAAATACCGGTTTAATGGTTGATATTTGCTCTTTGATAATGCGCCGCGCCGAACGCTCTTTCGGCAAAATCGCATCGACTTGGTTACGATGACGTGCCATTAGTGACCAAATCGGTAGCGTCACCGGTTCGGTTGGCGATTGCGATAAGGATTTTTTGACCAAGCGCATGGCAGCGATGCCATCAACGATCGAATGATGGATTTTAAAATATAAGGCAAAACGTTCAGGCGCGCCTTCGCTTTCTGGCTCAATTCCTTCAATAACATGACATTCCCATAGCGGCATTGCCCGATCTAACAGGCGACCATGCTCTCTTGATACGTACATCAAAAGCTCGCGTACACGCGCGGGCTGTGGTAGCGCTACATGGTGCAAGTGATGCTCAACATCAAAGTGTTTGTCTTTTTTCCAAAATATCAAATGCTCAAGCACTTGGTTAAAAGGAAAAGTCGGCGGCACCTCAGAGTGCTGCATCTGCTTGACCAATTGACAAACAAAACTGCTGTCCGCATTTTCGGGCAATTCGAATAAAAATAGACCCCCAACATGCATGGGTTGTTTACGCGACTCAAGAAGTAAAAACAACTGGTCGACTGCTGTGAGAAGTCGCATAATAAATCCTTTTATGACGATGAATAAAAAACGGCAATAAATTATATAAGTATTCAGTTAGGCAAAGGTAAAGCATAGTAAAACTAAAAAATATAGCAAAAACGATTAAAAACCTAAAAGTAGTCACAAAAATATCTTAATATAAAAAGCATGGCGCACGGGATTTTTATTATTTCATTATGTGTTAAGCTGTGCTTTTAAAGGTTTAAGCTAGAAAGTTTGCCCTGCAGGATTCAACTTGAAAAATCTAAGCTAAAAACTACTGAAAGAAGTAGCCGGTCTGCGGCGAACTGGCAGCGGCCATTTTGCGCATCGGCATACGACCTGCTAAGAACGCCTGACGCCCTGCCCATATAGCATGTTTCATGGCCTGCGCCATCAACACGGGATTTTGTGCATTGGCAATCGCTGAGTTCATCAGCACGCCATCACAACCAAGCTCCATCGCAATCGCGGCATCAGAAGCGGTACCGACGCCAGCATCAACCAATACGGGTACATTAGCGTTTTCGATAATAAGGCTAAGCGTATGGCGATTGAGCAAACCTAAACCTGAGCCAATTAAGCTACCAAGCGGCATAATTGCCACACAGCCCATGCTCTCTAATTCTTGAGCGACGATGGGGTCGTCAGAGGTATAAACCATGACTTCAAAACCATCATCGATTAGCACCTTGGCGGCTTTTAGAGTTTCCATCACGTTTGGATAAAGGGTTTTTTCATCGCCTAATACTTCTAGCTTCACCAGATTATGCCCGCCTAATAGCTCGCGAGCAAGCTTACATGTGCGTATCGCGGTTTCGGCATCAAAACAACCTGCGGTATTGGGCAAGATGGTATATTTATCTGGTGAAATGACATCTAATAAGTTCGGCTCATTGCTATTTTGACCAATATTGGTGCGGCGAATGGCAACGGTAACAATCTCAGCTTCTGACGCGCCAATTGCCGCACCGGTTTCAGCCATATCTTTATATTTACCAGTACCGACCAACAATCGAGAAGAGAATGTACGACTGCCAACCGTAAAGGTATCATTCGATAAGGCATTTTGTGAAAATGATTGAGCGTTGGCAGGAGCATTTGCGGCTTGTGACATAAGGATAATCCTAATAGCGTGCGAACAAAAGTGACTAACGAGGTTATTAAGTTTGTTACTGTGTTTAATGAGAGTTTTTATTAAATAGTAGTAGAGGCAAAACGTAAATAGGCGTTATGTGGCCAAAGGCTTGCGATGTTAAATGCTAATAATATAACTGCTTTAAAAGCAAAGTCATAAATCCAAGCAAAGCCTTGCTACTTGCCTAAAACAAAATGTTATTATAACAAACTCATACGCGCTTACTGACAATCTTTACCAAAAACCGCGCAGAAAGCCCCTACTTCTAAGGTAGTGGGTAGTTCATCCAGTTTAACGATTTAGGCAGGCGGCTTTAAATAGTCAGGTCAGTAGTGTTTTTTAGCATGTATTATTGTGTTTTCAAAGCCATTTTCAAAGTTATTTTATAAGCTGTTTTTTAAGTTCTTTTTTAAATTAACCACTCACTAGGTCGTCTTTATGCTGCAGCTGCCGTACAGTTTTGCAAAACGCCATCAAATTTTGGCCATTCTTGCTATTGATCCGGAGTTGCCGCCGACCTTGGTGTTGACCAAAACTACGCCATTGTCCGCCATTAATGAGGCGGTGCGTTTTTTACAGCAGCAAGGCGTACGCGGTGTACCAAATTATGAAAATATCAGCATTGAAGATTTCGAAAAACGTATGAATGCCGCCTATGCCGGTAATACGGGCGAGTCGCAGCATATTGCCGCTGGGCTTGAAGACCATCCTGACCTCGATAGCCTGGCCGATAGCGTTCCTGAAACAGAAGATTTGATGGATCAACAAGACGATGCGCCGATTATTCGTCTGATTAATGCGCTGTTGTCTGAAGCGATACGTTTAAATGCCTCAGATATTCATATTGAAACTTTTGAGAAACGGCTAGTGGTACGCTTTCGTGTCGATGGAGAGCTAAAAGAAATTATCACGCCAAAACGCCAATTGGCGCCGTTACTGGTCTCGCGTATCAAGGTGATGGCCAAACTGGATATCGCCGAAAAGCGTGTACCACAAGACGGTCGCATCAGTTTAAGACTGGCAGGCCGTGAGGTCGATGTACGGGTATCGACGCTGCCGTCAAGCTTTGGTGAGCGCGTGGTCATGCGTTTATTAGACAAGCAAGCGGGTCGTCTCAATATGACGTATCTTGGTCTATCTGATAATGACTATAGCGAACTTAAGCGCTTAATCCATCGTCCACATGGCATTATCTTGGTGACTGGACCGACCGGTTCAGGTAAAACCACCACGCTATATTCGGCATTGACCGATTTAAATGACCAAACCCGCAATATTTTGACCGCCGAAGATCCGATTGAATTTCAGCTCGATGGTATTGGGCAAACGCAGGTGAATAATAAAGTTGATATGACTTTTGCTAAGAGCCTGCGTGCCATGTTGCGACAAGATCCAGACGTGGTGATGGTAGGTGAGATTCGCGATTTAGAAACCGCCGAAATCGCCGTGCAAGCGTCTTTAACAGGACATTTGGTATTATCGACACTGCATACCAATACCGCCATCGGTGCGGTCACGCGTTTGCAGGACATGGGCGTAGAGCCATTTTTATTATCGTCATCGCTGATTGGTGTCGTCGCTCAGCGTTTGGTACGGACGTTATGCACACATTGTCATGGCTGGCAGGCTGCCGATAATGAACAGGCCAAATTATTTACTGAAATTGGTATTGCGGCAAATGCTACAAATACGGCTACTGAAAAATTAACAGAGAATATTATTAATTTGCCGAAACCAGTGGGCTGTGATAAATGTAATAATTCAGGCTTTAAAGGGCGGACGGCAATTTATGAAGTGGTACCGATTGACGATACCTTGCGCCGGATGATTCATAGTAATACTGCCGAGTACGAGCTAGAAGAATACGCCCGTCAGCAAACGCCATCGATACGTGCTGATGGACTACGCAAAGTCATAGAGGGTCGGACGACGTTAGAAGAAGTGCTGCGGGTAACCAAAGAAAGCGCCCTAACTGATGACGCTATGATTGTATAAAAAAACGATAGTATAAAGAAAAACGATTGTATAAAGCAAAACGGTTATTGAGTCAAAAGTCGGTGCAATTGGCTCAATAACCGCTAATCAAAAAGTCAGTTTGGTTTATTTTAAATAGTATTGCTATTTTGCGGCGATACATTCAATTTCAACACTTGCGCCCGCTGCCAGCTCTGCGACACCAAAAGCTGAGCGTACCGGATAAGGCTTAGCCAATTCTGCTTTATAGATTTTATTAAAGTCATCAAAGTCATCCATATCAGTCAGCATCGCCATACATTTGACGATGTCTGATTTTTGGTAGCCGTACTTTAACAAGATTTCATTGATATTATCGAGTGCTTGTTTGGCTTCGACTTTGACGCCGCCTTTGACCAATTTACCGTCTTTAAAACCAATCTGTCCTGACATATATAACGTATCGCCGACACGTACCGCTTCTGAAAACGGATAGTTGCCGCCATCACCGAGAAATACTGGGCTAGATTTGGTGACGGTTGCATTATTAGTTGTTGGCGCGGCATTGGCCGTAACCGCAAAACCTAAGCCTAATGAACAGGCGCTAATCAGCACTACTTTAGATAAATGAGTCGTCAGTTTATTGATATATCTAGACATACTTGTCTCCTTATTATTGTGATATTTTTCAAATCCATTTTTTGGTAGCTAATTACTTCTTTAACAGGTTTGAATTAATTGCTCTCGAGTTCCTGCGTTGAGTGATTGCTACTTTCTTCACTCTCGTTTTGCTCAGACTTAGATTGCTCATCTTTGGTTTTTTCATTGTCATTTTGCTTGTTTTCTAGCGCTTTAGCGGCTTTACCTTGACGGCGTGTTTCTAGCTCAGATTTGGGTATCCAAGCCCACGTCATTTCAACGACGATAGGGTCACGGTCGCTATCTGACTCGCGGTCATGAATCACGCACGGTATGACCATCTCACCCTTTGGCGTATTTAAAATATCCAAGCGTTGCTCGTCAGATAATGATGCTACCGCGGCGATTTGACCTTTTTTAATCGGGCGATAAAAATTCACCGAGTAAGATTTAATCAATAATACGCGGTCAGAGGGTAGGTTTAAACCCAAAATAAACCCAGTTGCAGTTTCCGCAAGTAAAGTGATGGCAACGGCATGGACGGAGCCAATATGGTTTTGCACCGCTTTGGTATTATTTAAGCTGACCACCACTTGATTGGGATCGACTTTTTCATAATAAATACCTGTTGTGCCCACGTACGGCACCACTTTACCAAAGGCTTTTGATAAAATGCTGGCGCGCGCGGCCGCAGGCAGAAACTTGGTGACAGATAGCAGTTTGGTAAATTGGTTGCTGATGGGTTTTAGCGTAGTGTTTGGTTGTGCAGCTGGCACTTTGGTGTTGTCAGAAACTTTGGCTGGTAGTTTGCTACTTAGTTTGCTAGGGAGTTTCTTTAATAATCCTGACATACAACATTCCTCAATTTTAAGTGGGATTTACAGTGTTTTGCTAGTGCGTTAAAAATGTTAAGACGATAACGATAGGTAAGGCGACAAATTCTTTTTATCTTCGCAACTTAACTTAGCAACGATGTTAGTTATGGTACATTAAGTGCCGTATCGCTACTATTATTAACATGAACTGCCGCGCGTATAAAATATGACTAACGTAACGGTATCTTAGGTATGAGAAATAATGCCATTTTTGTTAGCTCGTTTAATTTTAGCGAGCCACGTTATAATCGTCAGGTTTTAGCACATTTCAACTATTTTGCCGTTTTTTCTCATGTTCGACAATGCCATGCTAGATAAGGTCATGCCAAATATGTCTCCTTCCAAACCAACCAATATCATCTATACAGGCGTTGCTGGTACAGGTAAAACCTATCGCTTGCTCCAAATCGCACAGCAATATACTGACTGCTTACCAAAGATAAATGACAAAGAGTTATTGAGACAACTTTTGCAGCCGTTAAGCTGGCGTGACGTGGTTTGCTTAATATTTTTGGATTTTAAGTCGAAAAAACAGGACTTGGTCAAGGTACCAGAAATTGTCAATCATGAGTTTTTTGTCAATAAAGCGGCGCAAAATGCGCGCGAGAAAAACTTAAGCAATACCGCTTGGTCTGTGCTGCAAATGCACACGCCTACGAGCTCACAAACGGTGAGTTATAAAAATCGAGCCAGCCAAGCCTATTTTGATAAAGACCATAGCGGTGCATGGTATTTACTGCCAGAAAGCGTGGATTTGTTAAGTGATTTAGCGCAGCAATTAGCTGAGTTTCAACAGGCGCAGCGCGAGAATAATAGCCAAAATAAAGAGTTCCGTCAGCAGCGCTTTAGTATGGTCAGCTTTCATCAAGCCTATGGTTATGAGGAATTTGTCGAAGGTATCCGTCCGGTGATGGCGTCATCCGATCATACAAAAAATAGCTCATCTCAAATGAGTTATGACGTGCAAGATGGTGCATTTTTGAAATTGTGCCAACGCGCTGCTAATGATCCCGAGCAGCGTTATGCGATGCTGATTGATGAAATTAATCGCGCTAACGTATCACGGGTCTTTGGCGAGCTATTAAGTTTGATTGAACCCGATAAACGCGCTGGCATGGCAAATGCGATGACGGTTAATTTGGCCTATTCAGGGCGAACCTTTAACGTCCCTGCCAACGTTGATATTTATGCCACCATGAACACCCAAGACCATTCATTAGCGCCGCTTGATATGGCATTACGGCGGCGTTTTCGCTTTATTGATTGTCCGCCGCAGTCGGAATTATTACCTGTTATTTATCTCAATCAAGACTTAAAAGCTGATAATACAGAAGCGTTTAAGTCAGAAGAAACAATAGATTTGGCGAAAATCTTAACCGGTTTAAATCATCGTATTACGCAAACCCTTGGGGCAGAGGCACAATTAGGTCATGCATTCTTATGGTCAGTAAAGAGTCTTGAGCACTTGCAAACGGCACTTATTGAACAAATCATTCCGCAATTGGCGCAAGCAGTGGGCGGGCAAGTCACTGTTTTGCAATATATCTTTCAAGATGAGCAGCAGCCGCTGAGGGCGCAGTTTATACAAGATAGCCAAGCGCTGATTGATAATGCCAATAACTTAGCCAGTCCTAATAATTCAAACTCAATGTTTGCCGACCAGCATTCATTGCTCGGCCAGTCTATGAGTAGTGGCAGTTATAAAATTAATGCCGATTTAATCAATAATACGGCTGAGTTTGCCAAGCCGTTTGTCTATCAGCGTTTATATTAACAAGGTTACTAGCTTATGATGAGTAGAGTATTACAGTCTGATAACAAAGCGATAGGCAGCCACATTAATCACAACGTTAATTGTGGCAATAGTAATAGTGCGAGTATTGCTAATAACGTCAGTGCGGCTGCACTTAGTGCTAATATTATTACGGTGTTTGAGCATCAACGTTTAACAGCCCATGATTTTGCGCACGTAGCGGATTTTCATTGGCTAATGGCGCAAGAGTTTGCCGTTTTTAGCATTAAACGTCAGCAAGGACAATGGCAGCTAAAATTCGGCCATTATATTGGTATTATTTTATTGCCAAGTGGGATGTTACTTGAGATATTGCCCAAGTTAATAGCAAAAACGTCTAGCAAACATAATTCGTCACAGCCATACGGTTTAGCTAAAACCAATGACATCAATCAAACGCGGCAATGGGTGCAGAATATGCTGGCGGATTTAACCAGTAGCAGTCATGATAAAAATAAACTTCCTAATACAAAAAACTTTGGCCAATTTAGCAATCAGTTAGCCGCGCTACCGACGACTAAAGCAATGTCATTATCTGATTGGCTGATTGCGCAGTTTTTACAGCGTTTGACGCATTATCAGCCGACGAAGCACTATCAGGCGCAAATCCATAACCAAGCAGCGTTACAAGGTCGCTTGCTGATTAAAGAACAGTTGCGCCATAACAGCATGCAGCCGCATAAGTTTGTCTGTGAAAGCAGTGTACTGAGCCAAGAGATGCTGTGTAATCGCTTGATTAAAAGCGCGCTGAATTTACTTACTCCGTTATCTCCGCCATCAATGTCACTGCCCGCATTACAGCAGTGGCGACAAGTAGCAGTGTTAAGTCGTTATGAGCTACAGCGGCTTGAGTCTTTTTATCAGCAAGCAAAGAGGCAATTGGCACTGCAGCCTTTATCTCAGCAGCAATTACAAGCGGCGCAGCAGTTATTAGACTTGGCTTATTGGCTCTTGCAGCAATGTGACGCTCATACTGGCAATGGCATTAAGCCGCAAACATTAGCCAAGCAAAACGCCGCACAACCGCGTTTATGCTTATTGATTGATATGAATCAAGCGTTCGAGCAATGGACAAGCCTGCGCATAGCGGCCCAGTTTCAGCAAATTGATTTGGCTTATAAGCCTTTGTTTCAAGCACAGCGAGTGTGGCTACATGATGTAAAAGGGCAGGCGTGTTTGTCCATTCGTCCTGATTTATTGATTTATAAAAGTGCTCATTTGCAGACTGGACCTAACATTAAAGCGCTGGGTGAGGATGACGTAAAATCAGAAACGCATACCTCTGCTTGCTCACCCCAATCAGGCAATTATAGCCATGTGATTGATATTAAATGGAAGCATTTACCGCATGCAGGGGCGATTAGTGCGGGCGACGCCTATCAGTTGAGCAGTTACGCGCAGGCTTATCACGCCGAGCAGGGCTGGCTGGTTTATCCGGTACAGGACGATAGCAGACAACCAATCCTGCTCCAGCAACAAGCTTATAATGACGCAGACAATGATAAAAGCTACAAAAAGCCGTCCAATCATGCCAAATTATGGCTGATACCCTTTAATGTGCTGACCGGAAAAGTAAACGGTGACTTGCTTCCAGATTTGAATGTAGTATAATAAGCGCTGTTGGCAATGTAGTATTAAGGTCAGTAAAAAACCAACGTTGCGACGCCGCCATTGTTATAAAAATGGCGCATTTTTGAAAGAATTTAACAATTCTTTAAAATAATCAAAAATAGGTGTTGACACAATCGGCTTTACCCCTTAATATGTGCACCTCGATAGCGAGGAACATTAACAAGTTAGCGGTATTACCAACAGCAAGTTAAGTAACAAATTATCGAGATAATAGAGAATTTCGGAGTGTGGCGCAGTTTGGTAGCGCATCTGGTTTGGGACCAGAGGGTCGTAGGTTCGAATCCTATCACTCCGACCATCTATTTAAAGAGCCTTACAGGCTTTTTTTTATGTATGATGATATAGTTTTTTATGTTAGATATTTCTGATATGATAAACCAATCAAAATATATAAAAGTCCTCTAAGAGCGCCTGTAGCTCAGCTGGATAGAGCATCTCCCTTCTAAGGAGGTGGCCGCAGGTTCGAATCCTGCCAGGCGCACCATTTAGCCTGTCAATCTTGCCTTATCAGGCAATAGTTATGGCGGTTGTAGCTCAGTTGGTAGAGCCCCGGGTTGTGATCTCGGTTGTCGTGGGTTCGAGTCCCATCAGTCGCCCCATATTTTATTCTGTATCTCCTTCCTCATTAAATTCAAAAATATCAAAATAACACTGCTTGCCTTTACTGGCATTTTTTTGTGCCTGTTTGTTTTATATCAATGCATACTTTTTAAGTTATCATGCTGCTTTAGTGGTTATAAGTTAAAAACTTATGAGACATTTAATGACTTAAACATCTGCTAGCCTTTTTTCGCTGTTTTTCTTATGATAGATAGGCTCGCGAATGTTCTATCATTTGTTAAGCCTTGTTTAATTAAGCTATCACATTAAATTATTTACTTGATATTCTTATTCAAATTTTTGCTTTGATTTTATCCAAAATAAAATACCTATCAAATAAAAATAAAATTTTTTGCCCCATTATTTCAAAAGATTTTGCAGTCATCAGTGCTTTGTTTCTATTTTTAAATTTTGCTATTTTAATTACCCATGATTGAGGAAGTGATGGATGGACGCACTAAGCGTATTGCTACAAAATGTACATTTATTCGAAACGAAGTATTATCGATTAAATGTGACGGGCAATTGGTCTTATTCACTCACTAGGCAAGATACGATTTTATTTTATTTGGTGATGTCGGGTGGATTTTGTATCGACGTCGGCAATGGCCCACGAGAAACGCGCGCCGGTGACATGATTATGATCCCAAGCGCGCATCAGCATGTGAGTTATGCGCTAAACTATCATAGTGATGAGGCGCAGCCGTTAGATGAGTTATTGACGAGCTGTAAAGAGCATACGCTGGATTTGAAGGGTGACGGTGATTCTGAGGCGTCATTGATATTAATCGAGTGTAAGTATGATAAGGCGATGATTCGGCCTTTATTGTCCGTACTGCCATCAATTCTGCCGGAAGTTAATGATGAAGATGATGGCCGGTTTGAGGTGATTGATGTCGAGATTAGGCTACTGACGCTAGAGGCTGAGCACGAGCGCATGGGTAAAACCGCGGTCATCAATCATTGGGCAAGTATTATGATGATTGAATGTTTGCGGGTATATATTGAGAGTCTGCCTGAAGCCACTGAGAACTGGCTAAAAGCGATGAAAGATCCGTTTTTAACCAAAGCGCTGGTTGCGATGCATGAGATGCCAAACGAAAATTGGACGATTAATAAGCTTGCTGAGGTAGCAGGGATGTCGCGCTCAAGCTTTGCACAGCGCTTTAAAGAAGTCGTTGGTATACCGCCGTTGACCTATTTGATGGATTATCGCTTGCGCTTGGCCGCGCGTTATTTGCGTTTGCAGCAAAACAGTATCAGCCGTATTAGCGGTTTGGTTGGTTATGCCTCGGATTCAACCTTTAGCCAAGCGTTTAAGCGTGTTTACGGCATCTCACCTAAAGCTTATCGGCAGCAGTATCAACAACAAACGCTCTCTTAATTAGCTGTTAATTGCTATACCTTTTTAAAAGCGCTCAGGCTATTTATCGGCTTTAGCGCTTTTTTGCTCGATGCTCATTATTAATTAAAACTCCCGCTTTTTAGCATAGCTATTGCTTACCACCACCTTTATCACTGATTTCGATACTGAGTATTTCGGCGATGGCTAGCTGACAATGCACTTAGGTTAAGGTACTATAGAGTCATGTTTTGCCCAAGCTTCATAGTGAGATTCTAGCGCATTTTATGGCACTGTCTGCTGGCCGCTATCGGTAAGTAGTTGGTTTTAAACGCTGATAGACTATTCATTTAGGATAACTTGGGCAAAGTTTATTTTTGCAGCTAATGGTATTTTATGACTGAACCAACCGCTAAGCCAACCGTGACTTCAAATAGCCAGCGTACTACTGCGTCCGCTACTTCGACAGCCAACGCTGATAAAAAAGACGTGAAAAGTAAGGCAAAAAATAAACCGCGTACGGCAAAAAATAAGCAAAAAACCAATATTACGCCTGCGCTTGATAAAGCGGCGCTGCTCGCGTTATTTACGTTATCAAATACTGAGTCAAATGTTGAATCAGGTTTTGAGCAAGCAAGTCTAAATACTCTTAGCAGCAGTGAGTCGAACAGCAGCGAAACCAATGTCGCCACGCAGCGGTTAGCGCTTTATCGTCGTCAGCATGAGCGCACACGCCAGCTATATATGGCCTCCGCCGCTACTCGTCCTACGTATCTGGTGCAAACGCTAAAAACGCAGTTTGCAGAATATCAGCAATATTTACTGGCGCAGCAGCTTGATAAACGTGGTCTGATGGATACCGATGGGCTAGAGCGTTTATGGCAACAGTTGCACGTGGTCGATGATATTATCGAAGATATCGTCCGTCATATGCCGGCGCAGCAGCCCGCTGGTTGGCAGCTGACGACGCAAGATGGTCATAATCCACTGCGTTTTCCTACCGTTGGTAAGCTCAAACACGACAAACCTATCGTAGATCAAGGCAGCTTAAACAGTTATGTGCTTGGTCATTTTGGTGTCAGTAGTTTTACCTATGACCGCGCTTATTATATTGGACACGTGGTTGGTTACTTATTTAGCTGCTATTTTTGCGCCCATCTGTCTATCAGTTATGGGGTTACCGCCCTTGCTCCGCAAATCGTGAACGACTACGAATACGCCAGTCTTGAGACGCCGCATATGGTGAGGTTGCTACAAGGCTTGGATGGTTATTGCAAAAAACGTATTTATCAATTGGCCGTTATTTGTGCGCGACTTAGCGTCTTTGCTAGCGATAAGCGTATCGAGCGCATGCTGATTGCTGAGGTCAATGATTTTGATAAAAAATTGCAACAACAGCATTTGGATGTTTTATTATTACAAGGCTTGATGCCGGATAGCAGCGATTCTACGCCGCTTTTTTAAGACATTTATTTTTTAAAATCTATTATAAGATTGCTGTTTATCAGCATGTTAAATTGCTCACCTTAGGATATTTGCTGCTATGCCCGCTTATCATTATAAAGCGTTAGACGACCATGGCAGTGTCCAAAAAGGCTTACTTGAAGGCGATTCTGCGCGGCAAGTACGTCAGCAGCTGCGTGATAAACAATGGACGCCCGTTGAAGTCACCGCCGTCAATGACCGGCAAAGCCAAAGTAAAAACCGCTATAAAAAGCCATCAGCCTATGAACTAGCACTGCTGACTCGTCAATTATCAGTCTTACTTGCCGCCGGTATTCCTTTAGAGGAAACGCTGGCTGCCGTCGCTAAGCAATCACCAAAAACCCATATTAAATCATTAATGCTGGCCGTGCGCTCGCATGTGCTAGAAGGTTTAAGCCTCGCACGCGCCCTGCAACAAGCCGCCAGTTTTCCGCCGCTTTATATCGCCACCATTGCGGCAGGGGAAAAGTCCGGTCATTTAGATTTAATCCTTAATCAGTTGGCAGATTACACCGAAAACCGTTTTGCCCTACAAAAGAAAATCCAAGGGGCGATGGTCTATCCAATTGTATTAATGGTCATGGCAGTCGGGGTCATTATGGGGCTAATGAGCTTTGTGGTTCCCAAGATTGTCAAAGTTTTTGAGCAATCTGAGCAAGCGCTGCCGCTGATTACCCAAATCGTCCTGAACTTATCAAACATCATTACCCAGTGGTGGTGGTTGATGCTTTTGGTATTGGCAGGGGCGGCGTTTTTGTTTCATCGCTTTGCGCAAACCCAAGCAGGCAAATTAACCATAGACAGTATGGTGCTAAGACTGCCGATACTGGCGCGCTTATCAAAAGGGCTTAATGCGGCGCGTTTTGCCAGTACGCTTGCGATATTGGTGCGCTCAGGGGTACCGCTGATTGAAGCGCTGCATATAGGGGCGGCGGTGACGACCAATTTACATATTCAAAAAACCATTATCACCGCAGCCGATAGAGTCACCGAAGGCTCAAGCTTATCGAGTCAATTAGAAAAGTCCAGCTACTTTCCGCCGATGATGGTGCAAATGATTAAAAGTGGGGAAAACTCAGGCGAGCTTGAAAACATGCTTAGCCGCGCCGCCACTATGCAAGAAGCGGAAGCGACCAACTTTATCAGCACCTTGCTGTCGTTACTTGAGCCGCTCATGTTGGTATTGATGGGCGTGGTAGTCATGATTATTGTCATGGCAGTGATGCTACCGATTGTAAATATGAATGATTTGGCAGGTTAGTAAACGCTTAAGCTTTATTAATTTCTCTGTAGCTGGCTCAAAATCCATTACATCTATCTTGCTAAAGCTTCCGCTAACTTTCTTAAGCCTTGCTTAGTGTTGTAGATTGTTGACAACGGTACGTTTTTACTAGAGCGCAGCCGATCATAAGGCTTATAGTAAGTACCAGTTAAAAGCTTTGCTTATAAACTGCTTATAAAGGATAGCGGTCATCCAATATTTCACGGCGTGTATCCATAAAAGTCAATATTCATAACAATCCATTGCAGCGCTGGATAAAAATAAAAGCATGGTTTATAGTGATAAACGGTTGAGGGTTCATCAATCTGAAGCCAACCCATTAAAACGCTCTGAACAGCATATTCATTATTTATATCACCTGATACCAAAAGCGATGACAAAAGCGATGACTATAATTGACACGACGCAAGTAGATACCATGCCAAAAAACGCTAGGAATAATGAGAAGTTGCAGGCAGAAAATATGAATAAAAATACGCCCGCTGCTCTGAAAGGTCGTGCGTTATTGCGTCATAGCCAGTCTGGATTTACCCTTATTGAGATTATGGTAGTGATTGTGATTTTGGCCATTCTCGCAGGTCTAGTCGTACCAAAAGTGGTCGGACAAAGTGATAAAGCGCGCGTCAAGACCACAGAAACGGCGCTAGCGACCGTATCCAATGCGCTTGATATGTACAAAGTTGATAATTCACGTTATCCGACGACGGCGCAAGGTTTAGAAGCCCTAACCACACCGCCTGCTGACGCCAAAAACTATCCCGATGGCGGTTATATCAAAGGTGGCTATCCGACCGATGGTTGGGAAAACGAGTTGCAATATGTCGCGCCAGGTAGCGAAGGTCGTCCTTATGATTTATTTTCATTAGGGGCTGATGGGCAGCAAGGCGGCGAAGGACAGGACGCCGATATTTATGCCCAGTTATAAGCTGCGATTTAAAGTGATTAGATTAAAGTGATTAGCGCTGAGCAACATAGCATTTTCTAACACTTTACTGATTAAAGCGGCGTTAAAATTTCTAAATATCAACCAATAAAGCCCTTTATTGGTTGATATTTTTTATTACAGCATAAAATAAGTACTATGCTAGTAAGTACCATGATAAGTAGACGCCCATCATATACGTTCAGCCTTTTTAATCAAAAGTCATTACAAACAGTTATTAAGAGTAATTTTAAAACCCGCTATCAAAGGTAGTTATTTATGTTTATCAAAACAGCCACGCCAGTTATCAATAAACGCCTTGCTAAAAAAACTCATCTATTGGCAATGGCGCTTATAAGCACTTCGTTGATGACAGGTTTATCAACAATTTCAATGAGCGCGCAGGCAGCAGGGCTTGGTGAATTGTTTGGCAATAACAATGCAGCACAATCGAAGTTCTTGCCAGTCGATAAAGCTTTTAAAGTAGATAGTATTACCAAAGCGACGTCTAAAGGCACGCAGTTATCGATTACCTTTGATATCACGCCCGGCCATTACGTTTATAAAGACAAGCTGATGCTAAGCTTTCCAAAGGGCATCAGTGCGACGCCATTTCGCTTTAGCCAGTCGCCAATTTCTATTAATGATCCTACCTTTGGGAAAGTGCCTGTTTTTACGCAAAAAAATATAATTGCTACCACCACGCTGAGCACCAATAATAGTAAAGGCGCCAAAAATGTCCCCGTTGTCATCGGCTGGCAAGGTTGTGCTAAAGCGGGTTTATGCTATCCGCCAGAGAAAATTAAAACCACAGTCAATATTGGCACAGCTGGTAAATAAACAGCCACGTAAATAAACAGCTCGTAAATAAATAATGATGTAAATAGACAAGTCCATACAGACAGTGAATTGGTCAATTCGAATATTGGAAATAATAGGTAGCCCTTCATGTCCCTTAAGAGCGCAGAAAAGTCTCCGTCATTGACGCAAAATAAACCGTCAAAAAAATCTTATCTGTTGGCGTTCGCTTTCAGCGCGGGCTCATTATTGACAGGGCTAGGAGCTACTGGGCTGACGGCCGTGCCAGTGGCATCGCAAGCGGCAGGATTGGGTGATTTATTTGGTAATAAAAGTGCTGCCCAACCGAAATTTTTGCCTGTTGATGAAGCGTTTCAAGTTAGCAGTAGCAGCAAACCGACCAATAATGGCACGCGCTTATCGATTAACTTTGACATTACACCTGAGCACTATGTTTATAAAGACCAAATTAAGCTAACGTTGCCTGCTGGCGTGAGCGCTGCACCTTTTACCTTTAGCCAAAAGCCAGTCTCCATTGATGATCCAACCTTTGGGCAAGTATTGGTATTTGACCAAGCCAATATGGTTGCTACTACCATTTTGAGTAGTAGTAATGGCAAGGCGATAAATAATGCCGCCGTGACGATAGGTTGGCAAGGCTGTGCCAAAGCGGGTCTATGCTATCCACCGGAGAAAATAAAAACCACGGTCAATATCGCTGCTGCGTCACAATCGGCAGCCAATAGTTCAAGTAGTACTGCTACAGTTTCTGCGAGCAATAACAGCAATGTAGAAACTGCGCAAGCCTCTACAGATGGGACAGTTACCAATAGTCTTGCTACAGAGCAAACTACGCCAGATGACGAGGTGATTGATTATGCATTGTTAGATGACGAAGCGTTAGATGCAGAGCTTGGTGCAATCAATACCATCTCTGGAGCCGATGAAGAAGTGGTAGGCGATAATGTCACAAGTGAAGCAGCGAACAATGACGCTGTCATAAATAATGCTGCTGCAACAAACAATACCGTTGTTGGTGATAACACGATTGATAGCGACCCTTTTGGCTTAGCCTCGCATCCGTGGTTGGCATTGGTGTTATTATTTTTGGCAGGATTAGGCTTGGCATTGACGCCGTGCGTGTTACCGATGCTACCGATTGTCGCCAATATCGTCGCTCGCCAGCAAAACCCAACAGTTAAAAAAGGTGTCATTTTAACCACCAGTTATGCGATTGGTGTTGCTATCGCTTATGGTATTTTAGGTGCGGTCATTGCTATATTTGGTGAATCGTTAGGCATTATCGGTTGGCTACAAAACCCGATTATACTAATTGCCTTTGCCATCGTTTTTGTCTTATTAGCCCTTTATATGTTGGGCGTATTTAGCATTCGTCTGCCGAGATTTATCAGTAGTAAAATGCAGGGTCTAAGCCAAGCGGGGGATAGCAAGCTTGGTAGTACGGGCGGCAGTTTAATTGCGGGATTCTTATCAGCACTCGTGGTATCGCCTTGTGTTTCGGCACCCTTATTTGGGGCGCTGCTTGCTGTATCAACGATTGGAAGTCCATTACTTGGCTTTGCGGCTTTATTTATGCTCGGTTTTGGTTTATCAGCGCCGCTTATTTTAATCGGCGCGACCCAAGGTAAAATCATGCCAAAAGCGGGTGAGTGGATGAACTGGGTCAAGCAAGGCTTTGCTCTGCTACTTTTTGCCGTGGCATTGCTATTAATTGAGCGCGTCTTTATCTCACCTGTGATGCTGATGGTTTGGGCGTTATGGTTTATGGTCGTAGCGATGTGGGCGTGGAGCTGGCTAGGCAAAGGTCGAATGTTGACCCAAGCATTAAGCTTAACCGCCGGTATTTGGGCGACGTGTTTAATCGTCGGCGCCGCCTTGGGTAATGATGATAGTTTACATCCGCTTGCCTCCCTAACTGCGGTTCCGGTGCTGCAGACAACTGCTGGTCAACCAGCCACCAGTAATGCAACCGATAAGACGGTCACGACGCTGGCTGAGCTAGACACTATTGTCGCCGCCAATCCTAAAGTGCTGGTCGATGTCACCGCCGAATGGTGTATTGAGTGCCGGATTATGGATAAAAACTTATTTCATAATCGCCCTGCGCAAATGCAAGATTGGCAATTGGTCAGACTTGATATCACGGAGACTACGGCTGATTCAAAAGCAATCTTAGCGCGTTATAAACTATTTGGTCCGCCAGCATTGCTGTATTATCAAGACGGGCAATTGGTCAATCAGCAAGTGGGTGAAATCGGGCGCGCAGCGTTTGAGCAAACCTTAACCGCGCTAAATTAATCGTTTAAATGTAGATAAATTCCACATCATTTCTACCCATTAAAAAGCCAACGTCCTTTGATAATAGGACGTTGTCTTTTTCAATCTTACTAAATAGCCTTTTTAATATAGACGCTAAATCCTTGGTTTAACGTTATTTATTACTATTCATTTAACTACTTACCTTATTATTTACATCAGAATTTGCTCGCAATAACGCTAGTATAGTGCCCTTATTTTCATTACAATAAAGCAACATTGCGAAAGGCGCATTACCACAAGTAATAGCTACCTGACACGTCCATATTTATTGGTTTTCTTTGGTTTTTACTCTATTTTAGCAATCATGCTAATGGTTATATCAATTATCTCATAGACTCTGCTGGCACGCATGCCAGTTAGATAAAGGACACTTATGTTTTCTCCTATTACGCCGCAGCGTCCCTCTTTAGTGCTTAACACAGCAGGCAAAAATAATAACAGTCAGCGGTCCAAATGCTATTTAACCATGGCGGTTGGGACGGCGCTTGCTTGTTTTACCTTACAAGCCAACGCCGCTAATGGCACTCAAAGCTATGAAGAGCTACCGGTAGAGAGTATCGCATTTGAGTATGATACTGATGAGGCGGCAAAAGTTGTTAATAAGCGCGTGGTCAATCCAAATGCAGCGGCTCAAAGCGACATGGTGATTAGTAAGGAGTTTGTCGCCGAGCAAGCAAGACTGTTTTATGAATGTACACAAGTGCAAACCAGTGGTGCGCGTTTGGCTTGTTTTGATAAAGTCGCTGAGCAAGGTAAAACGCCGAGCTACACCACGACTAAACAACCCGTTGATTTGGCAAAAACCCTACAAAGTACCCTTGCTGGTAATCCGCAAGTTGTCCTAGTAGAAGAAAACACCACTATTTCTGCAAACAGTAATACTGCGGCAAATAACGAAGCTGGTGTTGGCGAAAGTTTGGATACGGTAGGACTGACGCAAAGGGAGGCGGAAGTATTAGAGAACGTCGGCGTCACCCAAGCTGATATCGAAAAATATACGCCGTTAAGTTTGGCTTATGATTTGGATAAAAACAGCGAGCGCGGCACCTGGACAGTCAGACCACACCGACCAACTTATTTGCTACCGTTATTTTATACCTTTGATCCCAATTTAAACCCAAGTACGCCCTCACAGCTTAGACCTGATCCGCTTTTAACTTCTAACGACACCCGTAATACAGAGCTAAAGTTCCAGCTGTCATTAAAAACCAAAGTGATGGAAGATTTGTTTGATACCAGTGCCGATTTATGGTTTGGTTATACCCAAGAGTCGCACTGGCAGGTTTATAACGAAGACAACTCGCGACCATTTCGTGCTACCGATTATCAGCCGGAGATATTTTTGACCCAGCCGGTCACAGCTGACCTACCTTTTGGTGGCCGTCTGCGCATGTTAGGAGCGGGTGCGATTCACCACTCTAATGGGCAAGATGATCCCTTATCGCGCTCGTGGAACCGTGCTTATCTGATGGCAGGGGCAGAGTGGGGCAAATTGTCGGTCATACCGCGCCTATGGGCCCGCGTCAATAACGAAAGCTCTAGCAGCGAGGACAATCCAGACATCGAAGATTACATGGGCTATGGCGATATCAAATTTTTATATGATTTGCCAGAGCAGCAAAGCCTAAGCGGTACTTTGCGTTATAATCCGAGTACCAACAAGGGTGCTGCCCAAATCGACTATGTCTATCCATTATCCAAAAACGTTAACGGCTATATTCAATTATTCCAAGGTTATGGCGAATCTATTATTGATTATAACCATGAAAATACTTCGATTGGTTTTGGTATCGTGCTAAATGACTGGAAAGGTTTTTAGGATAAACGCGCTGATAGGTATCGATAGATGCGCCGTTTAGCGCCTTATCAAAGCGGACTATGGCTGGCAGAGTATGGAGACGTACGCTGTCAGTTATGCCGTATTTATCGTAGTACACTGCAATCCCACCTGCCACAAAATCACTCCTCATCAAGTCCGCCAAACAAGCATTCATTCTTTACCAAACTGCGTCAGTAGGTTAATGACCGTTTTAATAGCGGCTTGCTCTGCTCACATTGCCATCACAGTCTCGCATGGCTACCCAAACCTTTCGAAGTTGATATCGCTGCGGGTACTGTTCTCTCTATTCAAGCAGCAACCTATTACGATTATCCAATACGCCAAGCTATTCGTGCTTTTAAGTATCATGAAGATATGACCAAGTTGCCGTTATTGCTACATGTATTGCGTCAATTGCCTAGGCCGCACGGCTGTCATCAGGACAATAGTGTCATTGTTGCGATGCCAACGACGGAACAACGTTTAGTTAAACGAGGTTTTGACCCTGTCAGTATTTTAGCCGCGCAATTGTCTAAGCATTGGCACATTCCACTTTGGCAAGGCGTAGAACGTATCGATGATACTATCAGTCAACAAGGGCTGACACGTGCCGAGCGCTTAACCAACTTAGAAAACGCCTTTGCTTTAACCGAAAATCCTCCGGTTAAACGCTTATTATTATTTGATGATGTCGCGACCACAGGTGCTAGCCTACAAGCATTAGGTCATGCTTTAAGCGGTCAATTTACAGGCTTGTCAGTCATTAATTCTCAGAACTCTCATCAATATCATCTATCAGCCTATGCGTTAGCGCACGGCAGTCAATTGTAAAATCTATTCCTATCAAAAATTACTTCTATTCATGGTGGTGTATCAAAAAGTATGCTGAGGAGATGAAAGAAGGGTGACAGCCGAAGCAAGATGATATATTTGAGGTTATGAAGACACAAATACAGATCAATTGCCCCGACTGTCACAGTCCCAGTTTTTCGATACACGGCAAAAAAAGCTATGGCAAGCAGAACTATCAATGTAAGGACTGCAAACGCCAGTTTATTGGCGATCATGCCCTAACTTATAACGGCTGTCACTCTAGAATAGAAGATAAAATACGGCTAATGACAGTGAGAGGCTGTGGCATTAGAGACATTGCTATTATAGCCTCAGTTAGCATTGGTAAAGTGCTTAGCACCATAGGCTCATCTGTTTATAAGATTGCGCCTAAGAAGCGCTATTATGAACGCTTAGAGGTTGATGAGTTTTGGACTTACGTGTATCGCAAGAAGCGTAAAGTTTGGCTTATTTATGCTTATGACCGCGCTACCAATGAGATTGTCGCTTATGTTTGGGGCAAACGTGACCTGAAAACAGCTAAGAAGCTAAGAGCCCGTCTTAAACAACTGAAAGTCAGCTATGGCTCTATTAGCATGGATAACTGGGATAGCTTTATAACCGCATTCAAGCCTGACAAGAAACAAATCGGCAAGCAGCATACGGTAGGCATAGAAGGTAATAACTGTCGCCTTAGGCACCGATTGCGACGAGCCGTTCGAAAGACCTGCTGCTTCTCAAAGAAGTTTGATAACCACTTTAAGGTGTTTGATTTGGTATTCTTCTATGTCAATTATGGCTATGTCTGATGCCAGCATACTTTTTAGAACACCACCCTATTCATGGTGGTGTATCAAAAAGTATGCTGGAGTAATAAAAGAAGGGTGACAGCCGAAGCAAGATGATATATTTGAGGTTATG